>NZ_JBHUOX010000016.1:0-151689 GCF_042686245.1 Pontibacter toksunensis
CTGGTGAGAAAGACATTATCCTTCTCCAGATCATGGGAAAATCACCGATTGGCTATACGTTACTTCCTGTATAACTATAATCTTGAAAGATTGGCAATAAAGCCAGCCTTACTTTAAACACAGTACCAAATCATTGGCAAAAAAAGTAAGGGAAATGATGATAATAATTGCTGCACGATCCTTTAGCTTTTGGTTCTTGTCAGATATAAATCTAAGTAAGGTGTCTAATATTTACATGGATGGATCTCATGTTTCTTTATTACTTTTACTCAAGTCTCTCTTCATATGCCAGCCGTGGTTTCTCGCGCTTCACTGCCTGCTTATAGCCCTTCCTATGAAATGCATGATTTTGGCCTAGAGGAAGAAGAGGAGTTAGCATTTGGCCTATTTCTTTCTTTTATCAGAGAGACTTCATCACGTCAAGCTTAAGGCTATATTTATAGAGTTATATATCGGTTATATCTAAAAAAGCAATATGGTTATTCTCTGCAAAGCCTTGTGATAAATTCTATTTGCAATCTTTTAAAATTAATTATGTACTACATTTAGTACATTACGTACATGAAGGAGAACAAGAAAGATGATCGGGCTACTATAAAGGTCCCGTACACTACTAGGCAAAAAGTGACTGTGTTAGCCGCTACCTTAGGTGTGCCGATGTATCAGGCAATAGATGACTTGGTATCAAACAAACTAACAGAAATGGGTATAAATGTTAAAGACCAAAGTATCATGACACAGCGAGACGTAATAGATGCCATGGCGGCATTAGCAGAAGTAGTAAAGATAAACCGGGAGGTGCCAGGCTCTGAGAGTGTTGTAGCAGAAGCCAATGAGAAGATAAAAGAACTCATTCCTTTATTAGGTGCTGAAGAAGCGACAACATCTACTGATGTATCTTTTCGTGTGGGGGAGATAATATCAAAAGAGGAACTAGCCGCTAAATACGGCTATAGTGTAAAGGAGATTGAGCTTCTGATTCAGGACGCCCTTGTAATCCTGAAAGATTTTTATTCAGATGCGCTGATTGTAGAAATGCTTGATATGGTCAAAAAACACAAGATGAATCTAATCACTTCAAAACACCTCATGCTCCGAGACTTGAGAAGGAGGGAAAGTCACGGCAGAGAATAAACCGTATAGGATGCATATGATAAACAGTAGAGTAGTAAGTTGAAAACAACTATCTCTGTTATTCTTCTTATAATCGTTTCCTGATGCACGAGAGGGGATAGCAAAAGCCACCAGGTAGTAGGTGGCTTTTGCTATTTGAATTTTTTATACATGGTGCGGTAGCTTACTTTGTTTAAAGGAGTGACGAGTACTGAGGGTATGGTATTTCTAAGCCACTTTCACATGCTGCCCACTCTATCATCAAATACACAGAAACAAAATTAAGGATATGAAAGCATTTTTAGTTGCCCTTTTTTGTGTTTTGCTCTATACACAAACTTTTGCCCAAACGCCCGTGAAAGTTGCAGTAGCAGGTCTGAGCCACGGCCATGTCGACTGGATTTTCAACAGGCCCGGTAAAAAAGATATTGTTCTGGTGGGTATTTACGAGCCTAATAAGGAGTTGGTGGACAGGTACGCCAAACGTTATAAAATCGACCAGAAATTGTTTTTTAGCGACCTGAATAAAATGCTGGACCAGGTAAAGCCGAATGCTGTGTCTGCCTTTGGTGCAACCAGTGACCATGTTACTGTAGTGAGGGCATGTGCTCCAAGGAAAATCCATGTTATGGTGGAGAAACCATTGGCTACCACATTGGCTGATGCAAAAGAAATCCAGTCGCTCGCGTCCAAGAATAATATCCATGTACTGACAAATTTCGAGACGTCCTGGTATGCAAGCAATCAGTATGTTGCTGGTTTAGTGGGTGAGGGCAAGTTGGGGGAGGTACGGAAAGTGATGGTGAATGATGGGCACCAGGGGCCTAAGGAAATTGGGGTGAGCAAAGAGTTTCTGGAAATCCTAACGGACCCGCTGAAGAACGGAGCAGGCGCCTTGATGGATTTCGGATGCTATGGCGCCAACCTTATAACCTGGCTTATGAATGGAGAAAAGCCTGCTTCTGTAACGGCAGTAGTGCAGCAGAACAAGCCTGATATTTATCAGAAGGTAGATGATGAAGCAACCATTATCCTGCAGTACCCCAAAGCCCAGTGTATTATTCAGGGGTCGTGGAACTGGCCCTTCTCCCGAAAAGACATGGAAGTTTATGGTGAAAAGGGATATGCTGTAGCCGTGGATGCAACAACCGTTCGTCAGCGCCTGAGTGAGAAATCGCCTGAAGAGCTGTTAAAGCTGAAACCACGCCCTGAGCCGTATACCGACCCCTTTTCCTTACTGGCTTCAGTTGTAAGTGGTAGGCTGGCGCTTGATAAAAACGACCTCTACGAATTACCCATCAATGTTACCGCCGTAGAGATTCTGGAAGCAGCTAAAGAATCAGCAAAGCTGAACAAAACAATCTTCTTAAAGTAAGCTTAAGAAGGCTACGGAACAGCAAGTTCGATTCACAAAAATACAAAATGCTTATCAAACCACACTTCAGGGGCTGCAGGTAGTTTGTGGGGTAGCTTTATTTTACCCAGCTAACAAAAATGAATAGATTCATGTAAACCATACATTCAACTCTAGAAGCAAACAAAGCAGTTGAACAAACCAACAGGTTTATTGAAATGGATTATAAGCCATAGAACAAAGCTTCTCTCCACCTAAAGCGAAGAACCAGATGTCCGCTAACCACAAATTCGTTTTGATGCTCGGCTGTTTCGATACGAAAGGAGAGGTTTTCTCCTTTCTCCGCCATTGTCTGCTTGCACATGGAGAGCAGGTAATAACCATCAACACCGGCGTTATGGGTACTACAGAGTATTTCCCAGTGGATTTCGAAGCTGACCGTGTGGCTTTGGAAGCAGGCTTTACCATTATTGACCTAAGAGAAAAAGCTGACCGGGGACATGCAGTAGACGTGATGGGGAAGGGAGCTGCCGTCCTTATCGCCCGGCTCGTGGCGGAAGGACGGGTAAAGGCAGCCATTGGCATGGGCGGCGGCGGCGGTACATATATTGCACTTTCGGCGATGCAGTCAATACCGCTAGGGGTGCCCAAGCTTTGTTTATCCACTTTAGCGGCCAAAGATCTATCGCGGCAATTAGGTAACAAGGACATTACGCTTATGCCTTCGATAGTGGATGTGGCCGGCCTCAACAGCATCAGCAAACTTTTGATAGCACAGGCGGCTGCGGCCATTTGTGCCATGGCTCAGGTCGTGCCTACAGAAGATGCGGCTAGTGCCGGCATCATTGCCATCAGCATGTTCGGCAATACCACTCCCTGTGTTGATCAATGCAGTGAGTTATTAAAAAATCAAGGGTATGAAGTACTTGCTTTCCATGCTATAGGGGTGGGTGGACGCACCATGGAGGGCCTAATACGCGAAGGGTGCTTTGATGCCGTTCTGGATATCACAACGACCGAACTGGCCGATGAACTGTGCGGCGGCATTTGCAGCGCGGGCCCTGAGCGGCTCAGTGCTGCAGTAGAGATGAAGATTCCGCAGGTAGTGGTGCCGGGATGCCTGGACATGGTTAATTTTGCGCAGCTAGATACGGTGCCGGATCAGTACCAGGCCCGGCAGCTCTATAGCTGGGCGCCTGATGTTACCTTAATGCGGACCAATGAAGAGGAAAACCGCCTGCTGGGTGAGAGGCTCGCCCAAAAACTGAATAGTTCCGCTGCCGCTGCCATACTATTGCCTAATAAGGGGATATCGCAGATAGATGCAGCTGGCGGGGTGTTTCATCGTCCTGATATCGACCAGATTCTGTTTGATGCTATAAAAGAACATGCTGTTAAAGAAGTACCGGTAGTGGAAGTAGATGCTCATATAAACGATAAAAAGTTTGCTGAGGCAGCAGTGGGAATGTTGTTAAACCTGATAGCCAAGAACAAAGCGAATAGCAGCAGTGTGGCTAGCGCTTAAATGACTTTAGTAAATTCAACTATTTTTTCAAATCAAAGATCTTATTATGCCAAATCCATGGACCGGAAAGGGGAATCCTTATACCAAGCAGGAAGTCAGAGACCGCTTACAGCTTACCTTAGATCAGCAAAAAGCGATTATAGCAGCTGGGGCAGGTACTGGTATCAGTGCTAAATTCATTGAGAAAGGCGGTGCCGACCTGATTATTATTTATAACTCTGGCCGTTTCCGCATGGCTGGACATGGTTCTACGGCGGGCCTGATGGCTTATGGTGATGCCAATGCGGTGGCCATGGAGATTGGTGAGTTTGAGGTGCTGCCGGTAGTGGAAGAGGTGCCTGTTATCTGTGGGGTCCACGGCTCTGACCCCCGCCGCCGGATGTGGCATCATTTGCTGAAGGTAAAGGAAATGGGCTTTTCAGGAGTTAATAATTTTCCTACACATGCTATTGTCGATGGCCATTTCCGGGCAGTGCTGGAAGAAACAGGTATGGGCTTTGACAAAGAAGTGGAAATGATCAGGCTGGCAAGTAAGATGGACTTGTTCACCATTGTGTACGTGGCTACACCGGAGGAGGCCCGGCAGATGGCTCAGGTGGGAGCAGACGCCATTATTGCGCATGTGGGCACAACCGTTGGCGGTTCTATCGGGGTGGTAGGTGCCACCTGCTCAATGGACGAAGCCATCGAGCGAACGAATGAAATTATTGCGGCGGGCAGTGAAGTTAACCCGGAAACATTCTTCCTTACGCACGGTGGGCCTATTAATACACCGGAAGATGTGCGGGTAGTGTTAGCGAACACCAGGGCCCACGGCTTTGTGGGGGCCTCTTCACTGGAGCGCATGGGGGTAGAAAAATCCTTAACAGAGCTGACACAGCGGTTCAAAGCGCTGGACTTACCCCATAAGCATGCAGAATAAAGTAAATATAGTGGCTTGCAGAACAGTGCGGTAGCGTCGAGAGAACCGAAAGGCAAGCTTCGTTTAAAAAAGGAGCAGACACCTTTCACTTCAGTAGTGGCACGAATACAAAGGTGCCAGGCTGAACACCTGAAAAATAGGCTTACGCGCTATAAACTTACTACAGACGGTAGAGACAATGTAATGAGAACGCAGTCATTTCTGCTGTACGCAGAGGCTGAGTTAGCTTCTCTACGTGCAAATACCGGTGGAGAAACAGTAGATTGAGCCACTTACAAAGTCTGCGGATTTATGTGCAGGGCATTTAAAGATGCCGTAGCAAAGAACCTTAGGTTGAATGTCATTCGTGCAATAAAGAGACCCTGCTCCGGCATTTGTAACTTCAAATATTATATTAACTTAATAATATATTATATTGCCTGAGGCTAGCCGCTTGTCCTTTACAGGAACTTAGGATAAGACTCTGGAAGAAGGATTCTAAAATTTTTATGGCAGCAAACTTATTTTGCAATAATAAAAATATGAACAGGCTCCTTTAATCAAAAAATGCCTGTTCATTTACCTGCGCTTCATCATTAGTAAGCACAGGTTTGTAGTTACTTTCTTAAGATGAAGAATAAGAAACCCTCCATACGCGACATTGCGAAGCAACTGAATATATCTACTTCTACCATCTCTTTTGTTTTAAATGGTAAAGCGAAAGAAATGCGTATTAGTGATCAGCTAGCCGAAAAGGTTCTGAAGTATGTGGAGCAGGTAGGATATAAGCCAAACCAGATAGCCCAGAGCTTAAGGACAGGAAAGTCTAAGAACATCAGTTTGATGGTAGAAGACATTTCGAACGCTTTTTTCTCTAAGGTTGCCCGATTAATTGAGGAGGCGGCGCACCAAAAAGGCTATAGAATAATCTACTGCAGCACAGAAAACGACGTTGAGAAAACCCGGGAGCTTATCAGGATGTTCAGGGATTGGCAGATTGATGGCTATATCATGACGCCTCCTGCAGGGGTGGAGGAAGACATACAAGCCCTGATAGACGACAAGTTTCCTGTTATTCTGTTCGATCGTTTCTTTCCTGACTTACAAACGAACTATGTTATCATCGACAACTTTAATAGTACCTATAATGCCACAAACCACCTGATAGGCCAGGGGTACTCTAAGATTGCCTTCATTACAATTGAGTCAGAGCAAGTGCAAATGAACGATCGCCTCAGTGGCTATAAGAGCGCACTAAAAAATAATAACCTACGGCCGTATGTGGCGGAACTGGAGTTCAAAGATCCGGATGATAGAAATATAGCGCGTGTTGTGTCTTTTCTGAAAGACAACAGAGACATAGATGCAGTGATATTTGCAACCAACTACATTAGTATCTGGGGGCTACAGGCAATAAAAGACACAGGGTTTCTGTTGCCATCTGAAATCGGGATTGTTTCTTTTGACGACCATGATATCTTTCCCCTCTTTGTGCCAACCGTTTCAGCTGTCGCGCAACCCATAGAAGAAATTTCAAGAGAGGTTATCAATATGATGTTGAACCAACTGGAGAATTCCAGTCTGGCGAATTCAAATGAGGAACTAGTACTGCCAGCAAAGCTTATCATTCGAGAATCTTCACGGAAAAAAAAACTGGATTAGCAGCTTCATTTTAGTACCGCATTGTCTGTTTCCGGCGTGTCACGATTAGTTGCAGCGGCATATTCCGTTTACTTCTTTATCGCCAGTTATGTGTTTACTCCTCAATACTCTCACCTGATATTCTCCATTAGAATGGAAGAATACAGTATACAACCACAATAAAAGTGAAATAAAAGTTGAAATATTAAGAATAAAGTGATTAATTGCTCATAAAGGAGCATAAGTTATAGCACAATACTACTACACCTGGTAAAGGTAAAAATAGTGTTGTGTCTGATTCCTGCTCATATTGTCTCTTCTTTTGTCTCTTTTACATTGTGTGGGTGCTTGCACTCTGGTTACTTTTCAAGACTGTTTAACTACATGCTGTTAAGCACAATGTTGGAATAAATGTAAGTCTGTTGGAAAGGAAGACGTGCTGATTAGTATGTGAAAGCCTTTTTGATTTTAGTTTTGTTTTTATTTACTTGCTTGCTAAAACGATTTAGTAGAAAGTGAAAACTCTAAAAAGTGGTATCAGCTTTTTGAATAGTATAAAAAGTAAATGTAAATGGTAAGATCTTTAATCTGTCTTGTATCTCTTATTGTGCTTTCGTTGCCGGCTTTTGCACAAAAGGGCAATACTTTTCAACCTGCTGAGCTGGTAAATCCCCTAATGGGCACAGATTCTAAGCCGAGCCTGTCTAATGGTAACACCTATCCGGCGTTGGGAGTGCCTTGGGGAATGAACCTTTGGACGCCGCAGACGGGCAAGATAGGCGACGGCTGGGCCTATACGTATGATGCAGATAGAATTCGCGGCTTCAAGCAGACGCATCAGCCATCTCCCTGGATGAATGACTACGGACAATTCGCGATAATGCCGGTTACTGGTAAAGTGAGGTTCAAAGAGGATGACAGGGCCAGTTGGTTCTCACACAAAGCGGAGGTTGCTAAGCCATATTATTACAGCGTATACCTGGCTGATCATGACGTAACAGCCGAAATGACTCCAGCAGAACGCGCTGCTCAGTTCCGTTTTACCTTTCCTAAGTCCGACAGCTCCTTCATTGTGGTGGATGCGCTCGACAAAGGCTCTTATATAAAGGTCATTCCCGGAGAAAACAAAATAGTCGGCTATACAACCAAGCACTCCCGCAGTAACCCAAAAGACTTTAAAAACTACTTTGTTATTTACAGTGATAAACCTTTTAACCTAACGTACACCTGGCGAGACAGTGTGCTGGTGAAGGATGAACTGGAGATGCAAACTAACCATACCGGGGCAGTAGTGGGCTTTAAAACCACAAAAGGAGAGTTCGTGCACCTGAAAGTTGCTTCCTCCTTTATTAGCCTGGAGCAGGCTGAGCTAAACTTAAAAAGAGAACTCGCCGGCGACAAGTTCGACGATACAAAAGCAAAGGCACAGCAGCTTTGGAATAACGCGCTGGGCAGAATAAAAGTGGAGGGTGGCACAGAGGAGCAGATGCGTACCTTTTACTCCTGTCTCTACCGAACCCTCTTTTTTCCACAGCGCATGTATGAGGTAAATGCCGCTGGCAATGCCGTGCACTACAGCCCCTACGATGGCAAGACCTATGACGGATACCGTTTCGCCGGCACCGGCTTCTGGGACACCTTCCGGGCGCTGTACCCTTTCCTGAACCTGGTTTATCCATCTATAAACAAAGAGATGCAGGCGGGCCTTGTAAATGACTACAAAGAAGGCGGATGGCTGCCGGAGTGGTCGAGCCCAGGCTATGCTAACATTATGGTAGGCAACAACTCTGCCTCTGTTGTGGCCGATGCCTACATGAAAGGCCTGCGGGGTTATGACATCAATACATTATATGAGGCGTTGCTGCACGGTGCCAACAACGAGGGGCCAATCACAGCCATTGGCCGTGCCGGTGCTGACTACTATAATAAGCTAGGCTACGTGCCTTACGACGTAGATATAAATGAAAACGCCGCACGTACCCTGGAGTATGCCTATGACGACTTTGCTATCTACCAGCTGGCCAAAGCCCTGAACCGGCCACAACAGGAAATTGACCTTTACGCAAAGCGCAGCCAGAATTACCGTAACCTCTTTGACCCTTCCACAGGGCTGATGCGCGGCAAGAACAAAGATGGTTCTTTCCAGTCTCCTTTTAATCCCTTCAAATGGGGCGATGCTTTTACGGAGGGAAACAGCTGGCATTACAGCTGGTCTGTCTTCCACGATGTGCAGGGGCTGGTAGACCTGATGGGAGGAAGAAAAAACTTTGTAGCCAAACTGGACTCTGTCTTCTCACTGCCTCCTGTTTTTGATGAAAGCTATTACGGTGGCGTGATACATGAGATACGGGAGATGCAGATTGCCAATATGGGCCAGTATGCACACGGAAACCAGCCGATTCAGCACATGATATACCTGTACAACTACGCCGGTGAGCCATGGAAAGCGCAGTACTGGGCGCGCCAGACCATGAACCGCATGTATAAGCCAACGCCCGACGGTTATATCGGGGATGAAGACAACGGGCAAACTTCAGCCTGGTATGTGTTTTCAGCCATGGGCTTTTACCCTGTTACACCAGCAGTAAACCAGTATGTGCTGGGAGCGCCTCTGTTCAGGAAAACAACGCTGCAACTGGAGAACGGCAAGGAGTTCGTGATTGAGGCACCTAGAAACAGCGAAGAGAACATATATGTGCAAAAGGTTAAGCTCAACGGCAAGAAATACGGCAAGAACTACATTACCCACGAAGTTATTATGAGGGGTGGTAAGCTTGTGTTTGATATGGGAGCTACTCCAAGCAAAGAAAGGGGTACTGAAAGCGAGGCTTATCCTTATTCCTTATCCAATTCACTCAATCAGTAGTTGCGACTAATTCAGAGGTTTGTTCTAAAAGAGAATACAGTGATGGATAACCCGATAGTATTAGGAATAGACATTGGCGGCTCACATGCCACCGCAGCACTCGTAAACCTCAGTACCTGTAACCTTCTGCTGGGAAGCCGTGAAAGAAGGGAGATTGACAGCCAGGGGACTGTGGAGGAAATTATGAAGGACTGGTGTGAAATTGCAGAGGAGACAATAAAGAAAACCACGAAGTTCTCAGGCAAGATTGGTATAGCTATGCCTGGGCCCTTTGATTATCAGATGGGAATTTCGCTTATACAGGGGCAAAACAAGTATGAAAAACTATACAAGCTGAATATAAAGGAGATGCTGGCTCAAAGGCTCTCGATGGAGCCTGAAAACATCAGGTTTATAAATGATGCCGAATGCTTTTTGCAGGGAGAAGTAGTATGCGGGGCGGCAAAAGGATACAGCAGCGCGTTGGGCCTGACGCTGGGTACCGGTTTCGGTTCTGCCATTTACAAGAATGGGAAATCAAGAGATGCGGCGCTGTGGTGTGCCCCCTTTGAGGAAGGCATTGCAGAAGACAAGCTATCTACCCGGTGGTTTGTAAAGGCATACTTTGACCTGACAGGGCTGGAGGTAAGAGGCGTAAAAGAGCTTGCCGAATTGGCAGACAAAGACCCACACGTGCAGGAGGTGTTTCATAGGTTTGGAAGAAACCTCGCGCTGTTCCTGATTAATTTCTTTAAGCAGGAGAACCCGGAAGTAGTTGTAATTGGGGGAAATATCTCAAAAACCTACCACTTGTTCTCATCTGAGTTGCTGAAGCGGCTGAAGGAAGGCGGGGTTGATACGACCATTCGCATTGCAGAACTGGGAGAAGAATCTGCCTTGCTGGGTGCGGCTGCCACCTGGATAGAGGCAAAACAGGAAGAATTTTGGGTTGAGCGATAGCATTTTACAAAAGGACTGTTCTGATTTAATATCGATAATGAAGTGACTAACAATGCTTCCCTTTTGTAAAAGCTCTTTATATAAGCTAAATTGAATTAGGAGAGACTGGAAAAGTTATAGGCACTGCTGCCAAATAAAAGTACCCTGTAAAGATGAGAAATACATTTTTCAGGCCTTTGAGAAGGAATACATGATGAATTTCTTCTTAACCTGGGACTAAACTGAAATAAATAAATTGAAATAAAGCACGAGCTGGAAAGGAGTGACAGGGAATTGGAGGTGTATTTTGAAAGCTTTCAAGTTGAATTCTTCTGTTTCGGATTACGCACTTGGTTCAGGTAGAATGCTTCACAATAAAAACACAAAATAAAATATATGGTAAGATTAAAGTTTTCAGTAAACAAGCTACTGGTAACGGGCTTGTTTTGGGCATGCGGTGCCGGGCTAGCCCTAGCACAGTCAGCCGGAGAATCTTATGCACTTCCGCTAAAAGATTTATCTTCCTTCCAGAACCCGGGAAAGAGCTGGCAGATTGCCGGAGGTGTAACGGCAGAGCTCGACAAGGCGAACAGGCTGAATACAGTGGAAGGCAATGGCGTGCTGGTGAACGACCCGGGCAGAAGAAAAAAGGGAACAGACCTCTATACCAACTTTGAGCATGGAGACATGGACATGGAGCTTGATTTTATGATGGCGAAGGGCGCTAATTCCGGCATTTACCTGCAGGGCAGGTACGAGGTGCAGCTGAACGACAGCTGGGGAACAAAGACTGCTACCTCCGGGGACAATGGTGGTATTTATGAGCGCTGGGACGAAAGCCGACCCAATGGGCAGAAGGGCTTTCAGGGGTATGCTCCCCGCCAGAATGTAAGCCGCGCTCCCGGGCTGTGGCAGCACCTGAAGGTCTCGTTCCAGGCACCGCGCTTTGATGCCAGCGGCAAGAAGATTGAGAACGCCAAAATACTGCGCGCCGAGCTGAACGGTGTAGTTATACACGAGAATGTAGAGCTATTCGGGCCAACGCGGGGTGCTATGGGAAACAATGAAGTGCCAACAGGTCCGCTCCGATTTCAGGGAGACCACGGTGCCGTAGCATTCAAGGATATAAAGATAACGGAGTATGGCAAACCCCGCCCTGAACTTGTAGATCTGAAGTACCAGGTGTATAAAGGGAAGTATGAGGTGGAGCCGCTATATGACAGCATTCCTCCTGAAGCGGAGGGAACCTCTGTTGCGCTGACCTCCACAATAAGTCCTTTTCCGAACGATTTTCTTATCCGATACAGGGGTACGCTCCGGGTAAAAGAGCCGGGGGAGTATACCTTTAACCTAAATGCAGGCGGTGGCGGAGGAATGATGAAAATCAACAACAAAGTTGTCATTCCGATAGGGGACAGAAACCTGCGGGGTACTGTAAACCTGCCTGCCGGCGACATGCCTTTTGAGCTTATTTACTCCAAGATTGTAGAGTGGGGAAGACCTTCTATAGGCATCGCCGTGGTAGGCCCTGGCATCAGGGAGTACGTGATGGGCGAACCTGTTGCTGGTGGCGGGAACAATAATTCCCAGGGACCAATCCTGGTGGACGCCCCCGTTAATACCATACTTCGAAGTTTTATGGATCTGCCGATTGAAAATGAAGAAGGCAGAAGAGGTGTCAGAGTGGTGCACGCTGTAAATGTGGGAAGCCCTGAGCAGGTGCATTATACCTACGACATGGACAGAGGCAACATGGTCCAGGTATGGCGCGGAGGGTTCCTGGATGCAACACCGATGTGGTATAGCCGTGGAGATGGATCTTCCCGACCAGTTGGCGCTGTGCAGCACTTCGGACAGCCCGCTTTCACCTTGGCTAAACTGTCTTCTCCACAGGCAGCCTGGGTAGCAGACACCGCAGGCAGCGGCTACCGTCCGGAAGGGTATGATGTGGATAAGAACGACCAGCCAACCTTCAGCTATAAACTGTATGGAGCAAACGTGCAGGATGCTATACGGGTACTGGAAGGTGGTAAAGGAATACGAAGAGAGCTAACAGTGCAGAACCCCGGAGAGAACCTGTACGCCCGTCTGGCAGAAGGCAACACCATTGAGGCAGTTTCGAGAGACATGTACACAGTAGACGGAAAGTCCTATTACATTAAAGTGGATGATGCCGGCGGTGCAAAGCCTGTGGTGAGAGACGCCGGGGGCAAAAAAGAGCTGATAGTGCCGGTACGCGGCAAGGTCAGCTATTCAATCATTTTCTAACATCAGACTATTGTTACCCATGAAACATATGCATAGAAAATCATACCGTCATGCTGCGCTTGGCTTTCTGCTTACTGCGGCAACTGTAACTGGTATCAATGCTTCAGCCGTGGCCCAGGAGTCACCGATGGAAGAGGACTACTTCAGGATAGCAGGTGTGCCTTCACCGGAGGGCGCATTGCTGGAGGTGGGAGGCTTGACAGTGCTTCCTTCAGGCGACCTGGGCATCTCCACACGGCGCGGAGATGTTTACATCGTGGAGAACCCGACGAGCCAGCGGCCTTATTTCCGTAAGTTTGCTTCCGGACTGCATGAGATTCTAGGACTTGCCTATAAAGATGGTGCCCTGTACGCAGCCCAGCGCGGTGAACTAACGAAGCTGGTGGATACAGACATGGACGGTAAGGCCGATAAGTACAAAACCGTTTACGCGTGGCCACTTTCCGGGCACTACCATGAGTATAGTTTCGGGCCCAAGCTTGCTCCGGACGGTGACTTCTTTGTTACCGGCAACGTCGCTTTCGGAAACGAGGAGTGGTGGCGTGGGGAAAGCCGGGTGCCATGGCGCGGCTGGACGATGAAGATCAGTGAAGATGGCAAGTTAGAGCCTTGGGCCACAGGCATGCGTTCACCAGCAGGTCCGGGTGTTATTGACGGAGAGCTTTTCTACACCGACAACCAAGGAGAATGGATGGGTTCAGGAGGGCTTTGGCACGTACCAAAAGGTGCCTTTACAGGCCATCCGGCTGGTTTACGCTGGACGGACATGCCTAACTCACCGGTTAAGCTGACGACTGAGCAAATGTACGCCAAGCTTGATCCGCGCCAGGTAAAGAACGAACAGGGCCGCTACATCAAACCTGAAAATATTGTAGATGAGGACTATGTGGCGATGTACGAGATGAAGAAAGAGTTCCCTGAATTACGTACGCCCGCAGTGTGGCTCCCGCACGGTATTCTGGGTATTTCCAACTCTGAGCCAATAAAGATACCGGAAGAGAACTTTGGTCCGTTTGGTGGCCAGATACTGGTAGGAGACCAAGGAATGAGCTTGATCTCTCGCGTGTTCCTGGAGAAAGTGAATGGCGAATACCAGGGAGCATCTTTCCTGTTCAGAACCGGCTTCCAGTCTGGTGTACTGCGCCTGGCTTGGGCAAAAGACGGTTCTTTGTTTGTGGGAGAGACAAACCGTGGATGGGGCTCCGCAGGTGAAGCCAACCAAGGTTTGCAGCGCCTGGTATGGAACGAAAAAGTGCCGTTCGAGATGCGTGCCGTACGTGCTATGCCAGACGGCTTTGAAATAGAGTTCACCAAGCCTGTAGACCGGAAATCAGCGGAGGATGTGAACTCCTACAATGTTTCCAGCTTCATTTATAAATACCACCCGGTTTACGGCAGCCCGCCTGTAGACACCGAGGAGAACCCTATTAAAGGCGTAAAAGTGTCAGAAGACGGCATGAAGGCCCGCATTGTAGTGGATAACCTGCGCCGCTATTACATCCACAACATCACGTTGAATGGTGTGCGGGAGCGTGATAATTCTCACTCACTGGTTCACCCGACAGCGTACTACACGCTGAACAACATTCCGGAAGGGCAGAAGCTTTCGATGAGTGAGTTGAGCACAAAGAATTCCGCCGCTGCAGCATCAAAGGGGAAATCTACTTCAACAGCATCGGCTAAGAAGTCCTCGCCAGCGAAGGCAAATTCTGCAGCAGCAAGCACAGCCGCTAAAAAGGCGCCTGCTAAAGCCGCTTCGCGCCAAAATGCGCCTACTTACGATGAAGTGAAGGGGCTTCTGGCAAAGCATACCTGCCTGGCCTGCCACAACACAGAAAAAAGACAGGTGGGGCCGGCCTATGTGGATGTAGCCAAGCGTGGCTATACGCCTGAGAGGATTGTGGAGCTGATCCATAACCCGGACCCGAAAAACTGGCCTGATTATGCCACGGAAATGCCGCCGATGCCGCAGGTGCCCAAAGAAGATGCGCTTAAGATTGCCAGATGGATAAATTCACTGGCTGCTCCCGCAGATAAAGCCTCTGCTAAGTAGTGCTTGAAGGGCAAGTGCTGTGGTAAGCTACATGTCGTATGTTCCTCTCCTCCTAACCTGGTCGGGGACATACGGCATTTTTTTAACTAATGCCTGTTACAGCTGCAGCATTGAATCAAACTGATGAAGCAAGCAGCGATGGCTGTAACTTTTAACTCACTGAAAATTGACTCAAATGAAAAAGATATACGCACTACTGGCTTTTGTAGCCACAGTTGTCATGATAAGCGCCTGTGCCTCACAAACGGGCAGTAGCTCAGCTCAGGCTGATAATACATTAACGAAGAAAGAGAAGAATGCCGGCTGGGTGTCGCTTTTTGATGGAGAAAGCATGGACAAATGGCGCGGGTTCAAAAAGGACAATGTACCGGATGCCTGGCAGATCGAGGATGGTGCCATTGCACTAACAGGCAAAGGAGGCGGTGATATCGTTACGAAGGAAGAGTACAAGGATTTTGAACTGATGCTGGACTGGAAGATTTCGGAGGGTGGCAACAGCGGCATTTTCTTCAACGTTTCTGAAGACCCTAAATTCCAGTATACCTTTCAGACAGGCCCGGAAGTACAGATTATAGATGATGAAAGGCACCCGGATGCAAAGCAGGGCAAAAATGGTAACCGCAAAGCAGGAACAAATTACGACCTTCATCCGCTTTCTGAACCTGCCGTGAAACCAGCGGGAGAGTATAACACGGTCCGTTTGGTAGTGAAGAACGGACATGTGGAACAATACCTGAACGGCAAGAAAGTAGTGGAGTACACGCTTTGGAGCCCTGAGTGGGAGCGTATGGTGAAGGAAAGTAAATTTGCCAGCATGCCGGAATACGGAACCTATAAGAGCGGACACATTGCCTTACAGGACCACGGCGACAAGGTATGGTTTAAGAATATCAAGATACGGCCTCTGTAAGGATACTTCACTTATCATGCTTCTGCCGCCTGTTAACAACGCTCCGCCACTTTGTAAGGAGGAAAAATGTAAAGCAACCCTGATGGTGCCTAACGCCAAGGCGCCTTAACACTTTTTTAGAAGTCTGGAGCTCTGCTTCCAGTATAAGTTTAGCATAGGCAGTGGCTTTTGCCCTTGCCAGTACCTTACCTAATTCCACCTATACAATATGAAAATGACTACCAGATTACCTTACCTGCTGTTGCTTGCTGCAGGTCCGCTGTTTATAACGGCATGTGAGAGCGCCAGCCCGTCAAAGACAAGCAAAGACGTACAGGCGCCACAGGATGAGGAGACTTCCTGGGCAGAGGCAGCAGATAAGTCTCAGGATGCCCTTGTCCGGCACTTCTGGTCGCCTAACCAAGGTTACTTTCTAAAAACGAACACAGGAGATACCGCCTTCAATTATTGGTGGCAGGCACATGCCCTGGACGCTATTTGCGATGCCTACGCCCGCACAAATGATCCGAAGTACCTTACCCTCATGAGCGAGTTGCATGAAGGGGTAAAGCGCACGAATGGGAACACGTTCAGCAACAACTATTACGATGACATGGAGTGGATGGCGCTGGCTTGCCTGAGAGCCTATGACCTTACAAAAGATGAAAAGTACAAAGCCACTGCAGAAACACTTTGGGAAGACATAAAAACTGGCTGGAGCGATTATCTGGGTGGTGGCATCAGCTGGAAGAAAGACCAGGTAGATTACAAAAACACACCGGCCAATGCCCCTGCCAGCATTCTGGCGTCCAGGCTATACCAGCTTAACAAGGAGGAGGAAGACCTGGAATGGGCTAAAAAGATATATGAATGGCAGAAAGAAAATTTAGTTGACCCCGCCACTGGCTTGGTATGGGATGGTATAAACAGGCAGGGGGACAATAAAATTGACAAGAACTGGCTGTTCACGTATTGCCAGGGCGTGTACATAGGAGCAGGTTTGGAGCTGTACCAAATTACAGGCCAGCAGGCTTACCTAAATGACGCTGTCAGAACGGCGGACTACGTCTTGAACAACCAACATTTTACCGTGAATAACATACTAAGAGAGCGTGGCGGTGGAGATGGCGGCCTGTTCAAAGGAATACTAGTGCGTTACCTGACAGAGCTTGTGATGGAAGAAGATGTGAGCGAGGAAAGACGCCGCGCTTATGTAGCTTTTCTACGGCAGAACGGGGAACAGCTCTGGAGCAAAGGTACCACGAAGCCCGAGATTCTGTTTAGTTCTGACTGGAGCACCCTTCCCAAAGGCGCTGTTGAAAGCTCTACACAACTCAGTGGCGTTATGCTAACAGAAGCACTGGCCAAATTTGAAAAAGAGGGACTGCTTTGAAAGCTAGAGTCGTAGTGTCAGGCACTGCAATTCACAACCTTACCTGTTGTATGCGTATGCTTTGCTTGCTATAGGAGGGAAGCTCCGGTTTAGAAAGCCACTTTGTTCCACGTTCGCCTCATTATCTTGAGTATGGAAAGCGGCCCCCTGTCTGATAGCTTGTTTTTTGCCTCGAATGTTGTTTAAAATCCTCAAAGAATTTTAGAGCACCTTTAGATTATAATTATGATTACTCACTCACTTCCACTCAAATATCTATATAAAACTTTTGGATATTAAAATACATTGATTAATTTAAGCCAAAGAAAGATAAAAAACTATTATAAAATTAGCTGCCTGAGCTACTGGCTTCCAGATGTGTGCAGGTAAAAAAATAAGGTGGTGGCTTTTAAGCGTGAACACACGTGTGTTTGACGGTAGGGAGCCTAGAATATGATGAAGATGAGGTTTGCAGTAGATTATAATATAACTTATTACGCAGTAAAGGAGGTATTCAAAAATCCATCAAAAGACAAACTATAATTGTTGCAGATGCTAAAACGTTTTAGCGTGCTTTAATCAGTGTCATAATTAATTTTAAAACCTATGAAACACCAATTTACAGATTTGCTTAATGGTAGCTATGTAAAAGGAAAGGGGCGGATCTTCTGTACCGGCCTTCTTTCTTTTACAATTTGTGCGGGCTTGACTGGTCCACAAAGCTATGCAGCTGAAAAAGATCAGCTAAATACAATCTCTTCGGCTCTGGTCTCTGGGAAGAGTTCAGTCGCAGGTAGTTTCTCAAAGTATGAAGTGCAGGTAAGTGGTACGGTGAAAGACGCAACGGGCATGCCACTGCCAGGAGTAACAGTAGTTTTAAAGGGTACAACTACAGGCGTTTCTACTGATGCAGATGGAAACTTTAGCCTCACCGTACCGGATGATCAAAGCAACGGCACCCTCATATTCTCCTACATTGGATACGCAACGAAGGAAGTTAAGATCGGCAACCAATCTACTATCAATGTAACCTTATCTACCGATGCCAAGGCACTGGAAGAAGTGGTGGTAGTGGGTTACGGTACCATGGAAAGGAAAGAAGTGAGTAGTGCCGTTACCACAGTGACAAGTGAGAATTTTCAGAAAGGAGCCTTTAACAGCCCTTTGCAGATGATTGAAGGTAAAGTGGCCGGGGTAACTATTTCCAACCCTGCTGCATCCGACCCAAACGCAGGACCAAGCATACAGTTGCGGGGTGCTGCCTCTCTCAGGTCAGGTAACGGGCCGCTGGTCGTAATTGACGGATTGCCGGGCGGGGATTTGCGAAACCTGGCGCAGCAGGACATTGAGTCTATCTCGGTGCTGCGTGATGCCGCCGCTGCTGCTATCTACGGTTCGCGCGGTGCCAACGGTGTTATCCTTGTTCAGACGAAAAGAGGAAAAGCCGGAAAAGTGTCCGTAACCTACGACGGCTTTGTAGAGCACGACCGGGTAGCAGCCAGGCCTGATATTCTTTCTCCGGAGGAATTCCTGGAGCGGGGCCGGGATGCTGACCGTGGAGCCAGGACAAACTGGTACGATGAGTTAATTAGAGAGGACAACTTCGGTCAGAATCATACTTTGGCGGTAAGCGGCGGTAACGAAAATACAGTGTTTCGCCTCTCAGGCCAGTACAGAACAAAAGAAGGTATTGATATTGCCTCTGACCGGAAAGAGTATGGCCTGCGGGCAAGCTTCCTGCAAATGGCTATGAACGGCCGTTTGGAGGTAGGCGGCAATCTTTCTTACAGGATAGTGAGTGAAGAATACACCAACTATGGCGCTTTCCAGCAAGCAGTGAAGCTAAACCCTACCATTCCGATCATGGATCCGAATGATCCTACCAGATATAACACCATCTTAGGGTTTGATACTTATAATCCGGTTCAGAGCCTGCTAGCCAGAGAAAATGGGGCAGACCGGGAATATTCTATTGTAGACATCTCTACTAAATACAATATTCTAGATAACCTGAGCACGGAGCTTAAATTGGCACGGCAGGGCCAAGATGCGTACAGAAGAGAGTACCACTCATCCATGGCGGCAGAGTCTGTGCAGAATGACCGTACGGGGCGCGCCCGGTTAGGAGATGAGCGGTGGACGGATTATGTACTAGAGTGGCTGAACAACTACAATACTACCATCGGGAAACACGACATCAGGTTGTTGGGTGGTTACTCTTACCAGGAGTCAAACAACAGAGGGTTCTTTGCCGAGAATGCCGATTTCCCTTCTGATGCGTTCGGATACGATAACCTGAGTGCCGGAGAATGGAACAGAGCAGAAAAAGGCCGTTTAGGTATGGATTCCTGGAGAAGCAAGGAAAAGACCATTGCCTTCCTTGGTCGTTTGAACTACAACTTTGATGACACCTACTATCTGATGGCATCCTTCCGTTATGAGGGTAACACAAAGTTCGGTATAGAGAACAAATGGGGTCTTTTCCCGGCCGTATCTGCTGCATGGCGCGTGTCTAACCTACCAGCCTTGCAGGGAATTGACGTTATTGATGACTTAAAGCTGCGCGCTTCCTATGGTGTTACAGGTCGCTCTGGCTTTGACAGGTACACTGCTCTTCAGCGCTACCAGGGCTACGGCAGGTACCAGAACGATGAAGGTACCTGGATACAGGTGTACGGACCCGGAAACAACTATAACCCTGATTTGCGTTGGGAGAAAGCCATTTCCTATAACGTTGGTCTGGATTTCGCTTTGTTCAGCAACAAGCTGAGCGGTAGCATCGACTACTTTGACCGCAGAAGCAGTGATTTGATTTCAGAGTACCGTGTACCGGTGCCTCCCTTCTTGCACGAGAGAATGTTCGTGAATGTTGGTACCACCAGCTCAAGAGGTGTTGAAACGTCTTTAAACTGGGACGCTGTAAACACAGGAGATTTCAGCTACAGCACCACCCTCACGGGCTCTTACACAAGAGCTAAGTTAGGAACCTGGTCGAATGATGTGTATCAGGCAGACTTTGTAGACCTGCAGGATCTGCCTTCTCCTGGTAACCCTGGGCCGGCTTACAGGCTGGAAGACAACACAGACATTGGTAACTATTATGGCTACAAATATGCCGGGGTAGATGAGGATGGAAATATCCTTGTTTGGAAAGAAGGAATTGAGGGCTCCGAGAAACTACGTGCCAGTGGTAATAACATAGAGGTGAGCCGCGACAGGGACAGAACGTACATCGGCAATGGTGCACCGCGTTACGAACTGGGCTGGACCAATTCGCTTAACTACAAGGCCTTTGACCTGACGATCTTCTTCCGTGGCCGCTTTGACTACCAGATACTGAACCTGTACCAGATGTACTACGGCCTGCAGGGAGAAGCGAGTACCAACCTTTTGCAGGATGCTTTTGACCGAAACGACCACATCAAATCAGGAAAAGTTATCACTGACTACTTCCTGGAGGACGGCGACTTCCTGAGGTTGGATAACCTTACTATCGGATGGTCTCCTAGGCTGGGCGTTGACCAGATAAGCAACTTCAGAATTTATGGATCAGTTAGAAATGTGTTCACTTTAACCGGATATTCCGGCTTGGATCCAACTTCTGTTGGCGTTGTAGGCTTAACTCCTGGCTATGGCAGCCTGGATGTTTACCCTACTACCAGAAACTTTGCAATTGGAGCACAAATCACCTTTTAAGTAACTGTTAAACATCTAGTAGATATATCTATATGAATAAATATAAAATATTATTTGCATCGCTATTGCTTCTGGCTGTAGCGCCTGCCTGTACTGACCTGGAAGAGGAGGCATTTGACGTCTTGCCTGCAGGTAATTATTACCAGGACAGAAACTCCGTGATTGCCGCAGTTACCCGACCTTACGAGCACGCGCACTGGAATGGGTGGGATGGCGACCGCTGGAATTTAAGTGAATTAACGGCAGACCAGTTTATCTGGGCTCAGAAAGGCAGGCATGGGCAGGACGGTGGCAACTGGGTTCGCCTGCACCGCCATGAGTGGACACCGGATGAAGGTACCATCAGAGGAGGCTGGGTAGGGCCATATCAGGGCATCGGGCAGACCAACCTCATTATGGAGGACCTTCAAAATCTGGACTATGCCAGCATGGGCCTGACAGAGGCAGACAAAGCACGGCATATTAATGAGTTGAGGGTACTACGGGCCTGGTTTTACACCTTCCTGATCGACTACTTCCGTAGTGTTCCGATAGTTACCAAATCCGGTGAGAGAGTAGGAAATTCAACTCCTGAAGAGGTGTTCAACTTTATTGAAACAGAGCTGAAAGAGGCTTTACCAAGTCTTCCGCAAAACGCCCAGCCCGGCCGCTGGGACCAAGCTGGCGCAGCTGCCTTGCTGGTGCGCATCTACCTGAACTCTGAAGCGTGGATCGGGGAGTCAAGATGTGACGATCTGATGGAGATAGCACAGGGCATTATTGATGGGGAGTATGGTACATACAGCATTGACCCTGACTACAGAGGGCCTTTCCGATCTGGTGTAAACAACTACTGGTCGCCTGAAAACATTTTCGAATTCCCGCATGCGAAGAACATCTATGAGTTTGGGTGGATGTATAACGCTACGCAGCACTACCAGGCCAGGTATTCGTTGGATAATGTCTCAGGTGGATGGAACGGTATTACGCTGGCTCCATCCCGTGACCTGGAAGGCAACATTCTTAACTACGAGTTAGGGAAGCCGTACGAGCATTATTCTGACGACGATAAGCGCAAGCAGCCGTTCCGGACAACAGCTCCGGGAGGCCCATACGAAGGATTCTTCCTTATTGGGCCGCAATATGGGTTTGACTATGGCAAAGGCTATGGGCTCGACAGCACTGTGGTAGTGCTGGGAACAGAAGAGTATATCGGAAAGCCGCTCGTATATGTTGACCAGGTGGGCCGCTTCTCAGAAGGTGCTGCAGGTTTAGCGAAAGGTTCGCATATTGAGACCGGTGAAGAGAATACTGGGGTTCGGTTGTTGAAATTCCCATGGTTGCCTGATAGCCAGGGCCTCTTCCAGTTTAACTCTGCCCCGGAAATACGCTTAGCTGAAGTGTATTATGCACTGGCTGAGTGTAAATACAAGGCAGGTGATAAAGCCGGAGCTGCTGAGTTGCTGGATGCCGTTAGAATGAGAAATTTCACCGAGGCTGAGTGGCCGGAGCACAGTTATGTTCAGAACCTGGGAATGCTTACCGACGATGAGTTTGTGGATGAACTAGGCCGTGAGTTTTTAGCAGAGCGCCACCGCAGAACAGATTTAGTACGCTGGGGCAGATTCGGAGACGCCTGGTGGGACAAGGCAGCAGACGCCGCCGATAAAACTGTGTTCCCGATTCCGTCAAGTGCGCTGAATGCTAACCCGCTGTTAAAGCCAAATGGTTATTAATAACTAAAAGAGCTGGCACAACTGATGTAGCATAAATTCAAAGCTACTGTCAAACGTGTGGACATTTTTTAGAAAGGGGAGCCTTGCAAAGGCTCCCCTTTCTTATGCCGGCTCCTACTTCTTGTAAATCAAGCTTAAAATGCTTATTTTAAGTGCATATTTTGTTCACTAGAATAAGAAACCATCCCTGTTTTTGTCTGTCTTTTACAATGATCACCCTTTAGCTTACATCAGTTGAACAAGACTCTATTTTTACTTTCAATAACAACCGCGGTGCTTGCAGGCTGCAAAGAAGCCTCCAGAACAGCGGTAACAAAGGAGCCCCAGGAGAACGTGACGCCTCTCTTAACCTTGCTATCTCCCGAAAAAACGCATGTAGACTTCAGCAACACATTGACGGAGGCCGCCAATACCAACGTGCTGATGTACGAGTACTTTTATAACGGGGGAGGTGTTGCCGTAGGGGATCTAAATAACGATGGGTTAGAGGACCTGTACTTTACTTCCAATATGGCCTCCAACAAGCTGTACCTGAACAAAGGGCAGATGCAGTTCGAAGACATCACGGCGGCTTCAGGAGCAGCTGGAAGAAACGGCCCCTGGAAAACCGGCGTGACGATGGCTGATGTCAATGGTGATGGGCTGCTGGATATTTATGTCTGCTACTCTGGTAATATCAGGCCAGAGAAACTGGTGAATGAGCTTTACATAAATCAGGGCGTTGACAAAAATGGTGTGCCGCACTTTATTGAGAAAGCACAGGAGTATGGCTTAGCATATCCCTCCAACAGTACCCAAGCCACTTTCTTTGACTATGACAAGGATAATGATCTGGATTTGTTCCTGTTAAACCACAATCCTTCTTCCCTGCCCCCTGTAGATGATGTGTCTATCAGGGAGATGCTGAAGTTGGAGCATCCTGTAATAGGTGTCAGGCTGTACAGAAACGACAAGGGCAAGGCTGGGGAACCTCACTTTCAGGATGTGACGAATGAGGCAGGGTTTCATAGCTCTCCTTTGACTTATGGACTCAGTGCAGGCATCGCAGACCTCAACGGTGACGGCTGGTCAGATATTTATATTTCAAACGATTACATAGCCCCGGATTATCTGTACATCAATAACGGGGACGGAACATTTACAGATAAGCTTCAGACGAGCCTTGGCCATACGGAACATTTCGGAATGGGAAACGATGTTGCTGACATCAACAACGACGGATTGCCCGATATTTTCGTGTTAGACATGCTGCCGGAAGATAACAGGAGGCAAAAGCTGTTGTTGGCACCTGATAATTATGAGAAGTTCGACCTCAACCTGAAAACTGGCCTGTACTTCCAGTACATGCGCAATATGCTGCATGTAAATAACGGGAACGGTACTTTCAGTGAAGTGGGGCAGCTAGCGGGTATATCGAACACAGACTGGAGCTGGGCCCCGCTCTTCGTTGACTTGGATAATGATGGTTGGAAGGACCTGTATGTGACGAATGGCTATTTGAGGGACATCACCAACCAGGACTTTGTGAAGTACATGCAGGATTATGTAGGCACCAGGCGGGGCAACATGCAGGACAGGGATATTGTGGAGTTGGTGCATAAAATGCCTGCTTCTAACGTGGTGAATTACCTGTTCAGAAACAACGGTGACCTTACCTTCAGCAAGATGGCTGCCCAATGGGGAGCACAGGAACCATCAAACAGTAACGGAGCCGCCTATGTCGATCTAGACAATGACGGCGATCTGGACCTGGTTGTGAATAACATCAATAAGCCTGCTTTTATTTATCAGAATGAGACGAACCAACAACTAGGGCATCATTACTTAAAAGTAAAGTTAGCAGGAGCCAGCGGAAACACGCAGGGGCTAGGTGCGAAAGTATGGGTTTACCTTCAGGGTAAGCAACAATACCTGGAGCAAATGCCTACGCGAGGCTACCAGTCCAGTGTGTCTCCTGTGCTGCACTTTGGCTTGGGGGAAGATGCCGGCATAGATTCTCTTATAGTTGTCTGGCCGACCGGGAAAAAACAAGTGCTTGTAAATGTAAAATCGGACCAGATGCTTACCCTTAAAGAAGAAGATGCCACTTCTCCTTATGAGGCGCCTGAGCGACTCAAGCCTTTATTTACAGAGGTTACCGCGCCCATCCAGTACCAACACCCCGGAAACAGCATCAATGACTTTAAGCGGCAACCCCTGATGGTGAACCCGATGTCTTTTTCCGGTCCGGTGCTTTCTAAAGCAGATATTAATAACGATGGACTGGAGGATATGTATGTTGGTGAAGGAAACGGCAAACCAGGTGCTATTTACCTGCAACAGAAAAAAGGAAAGTTTACGCTAAAGCCACAGCCAGCCTTCAGTGGTGATGGCAAAAGGGAAGTAACAGATGCCGCTTTCTTTGATGCAAACGCTGATGGTTTCACTGACCTTTACCTGGCCAGTGGCGGCTACCACAACTACCTGGCTGCTGACCCACTGCTACAGGACCGGCTTTATTTCGGGGATGGAAGAGGAGGTTTTACCCTGGCAGCCGGCAAACTGCCTGAGATGCTGACAAGCAAAAGCTGCGTGAGGATTGGGGACATAAATAATGATGGCTTTCCGGACTTATTTGTAGGCGGAAGGGTTGTGCCGGGGCGCTACCCGGAGGCTCCCAGAAGTTACCTGTTGCTAAACGACGGCAAAGGAAGTTTTAAAGATGCTACCGCATCTCTTGCACCGGAGCTGCAGAACCTGGGAATGGTAACAGATGCCGCATGGCTCGACCTGAACGGAGACAGCAAAGAAGAGCTGATTCTGGTAGGGGAGTGGATGCCGGTTACAGTACTAATGAATCAAAACGGAACATTTCAGAATAGGACAAGAGATTTTTTTGAGAAAGAGTACAGCGGTTGGTGGAACAAATTACAGTTGACGGATTTGAACGGTGATGGGAAGCAGGATCTGGTTATAGGAAATCAGGGCACCAATACCCAGTGCCGGGCCAGCGATAAGGAGCCTGCGGAGTTGTACTTCAAGGATTTTGATGCCAATGGTGCCGTAGACCCTATTTTATGTTTTTATGTACAGGGCAAGAGTTATCCTTATGTATCAAGAGATGAACTTCTGGACCAGGTAAGCAGCATGCGTACCCGCTTTCCGGATTACAAGAGCTACGCCGATGCAACCATCACGGACATCTTTTCTTCTGAAGAACTGGCAGAAGCCGGCCACTATAAAGCAAACTATCTGAAGACGGCCTACTTTGAAAGCGGAAGCGATGGCAGGTTCCATGAAAAGCTCTTGCCCATTCAGGCGCAGTATGCTCCGGTGTTTACTATAACACCCCTGGACTATAATGCAGACGGAAAGCAGGACCTGCTGCTATGCGGCAATGTGAACAAGGCACGTCTTCGCTTCGGGAAGAGCGATGCAAACTATGGCGTCCTGTTGAAGGGCGACGGTAAGGGAGGCTTCGAGTATGTCCCTCAATATCAAAGCGGTCTGAAGCTGTGGGGAGATGTGCGAAGTGTTGTGCAGGTAAACAACACCTTGCTGTTCGGCATGAACCAGCAGGAGTTAAAAGCCTATAAAACCAAAGCGCCTGGCAAAACGCTTTTGTAAAAAGCAGTGGCTTAACCTTGATTTCTGGAATGCGCAAGTGGAGAGTTCTGAGGAGATTAGCGAAACAGTTACAGAAGCCAGAGAACATATCCGACAAAGTTAACTTAAATGCAACAGGAGCAATTAGAGTTGGATACATAGCTCTAATTGCTCCTGTTGTTTTCATATCTTTAACAAAAATGGCTATTGATGTTCCCTTTGCAGGATGAACAGTTTGACAGGGAGATTAGGGTGCCATCGTCATGAGCTTCTTGTTTGGTCGGCTGCCCATGTAGAAAGTGATTTTGCCTCCGTCCATGATTTCTTTGTGCGTCAGGTAGTTCCGGTTAAGAGCTTGCCCATTCAGGTCTATCTTCTGCACATACACATTTTTATCTTTCTGGTTCTTTACATCCACTGTAAAGGTCCTGCCATTCTCCAAGTTGATGGTGGCGGATTGTACGGCGGGGCTCCCGATGGCATAGGCGTCTGAGCCCGGCGCAACAGGGTAAAAGCCCAACGCACTGAAGATGTACCAGGCGCTCATCTGCCCAAAGTCATCGTTGCCTCCCAGGCCGTCTACTGTTGGTTTATACATCGCCTTTAGCACCATGCGTGTGCGCTCCTGTGTTTTCCAGGGTTGGTCCAGCCAGTTATAGAGATAGGCCACGTGGTGGGAGGGTTCATTGCCATGCACGTAGTTCCCGATGATTCCTTCGCGGGAGATGTCTTCCGTATTCTCAAAATATTTATCAGGCAGCTCCATTGTAAAGAGGGAATCCAGGTGCTGGGCAAAGCGCTGTTTTCCACCCATCATCGAGATCATCTGTGCCGGATCGTGTGGCACGTACAGGCTGTAGTTCCAGGAGTTACCTTCAATAAAGCCCTGCCCGTGTGTGTCGAGCGGGTCGAATTCTTTTTTCCAGGAGCCATCGCTCAATTTCGGGCGCATATAACCAGACTTTGCGTCATACACATTTTTGTAGTTGCCCGCCCGCTTTATAAACTCCTCATAAATGTCCTGGCGGTTCAGCTTTTTAGCCATTTGCGCGATGCACCAGTCGTCATAGGCATATTCCAGGGTTTTGGATACCGAAGAACTGTTCTTGTCCTCGGGCACATAACCCATCTCCTTATAATAGTTCAGCCCGTCATAATAGTTGTTCCGGGCTGTGGTGACACAGGCTTCCAGTGCTCTGTTTACATCAAAATTTGCATTGCCTTTTATCACTGCGTCAGCGATAACCGGTACGGCATGGTAGCCAATCATGCACCAGTTCTCATTGGCATAGTGCGACCATACCGGCAGCATGTTATGCACGCTCTGGTCGTAGTGCGCCAGCATCGACTTGACCATATCGGCGTTACGGGCAGGCTGCACAATGTTAAAGAGTGGGTGCAGGGTTCTGTAGGTGTCCCAAAGCGAAAAGCTGGTATAGTTGGTGAAGCCCTTTGCCTCGTGCACGTTCATATCCAGGCCCCTGTATTTTCCATCCACATCCATGTAAGTGGTAGGTCCAAGAAAAGCATGGTACATAGCCGTGTAGAAGTTTACCAGGTCATCCGGGCCTGCCTTTACCACCACTTTGTTTAATTCCCTGTTCCAGTTTGCCTGCCCTTCCCGTTTCACGCGCTCAAAGTCCCAGTGCGGTATTTCGGTACGCATGTTGGCCAGCGCACCTTCTGTGCTTACCGGGGAGAGGGCAAATTTTATTTTTATCTTCTCGCCTTCCTTTGTTTTAAAGTCGAAGTATGCTCTCAGCTTTTTACCGGCAAATTCAGGAAAATTTTTTGTCTGGTCGAACTTGCGCCAGAAGCCTTTGTATACCTGTTCTTTTGAATAGTCTTTGTTTCCGTACTGGTAAAAGGGCTTGTTGAAAGCCATGGCAAAGTAAACGGTGCGCGTCCTGGCCCAGCCGTTGGTCTGGCGATAACCTGTAATCAGCGTGTCATTCTCCACACGCACAAATGTCCAGGCGTTCTTGTCATCATAGTTGTAGATGCCTGCTATCAGGTCCAGGATAATATGCACCTCGTCTGATTTTGGAAATGTGTACTGGTGCATCCCCACCCGGTTAGAGGCAGTCAACTCGGCCAGAACATTATGGTCATCCAGTTTCACCTTATAGTAAGCTGGTTCTGCCACTTCATTCGCATGCGAGAAAGCAGAACGGTAGCCGCTTTCCGGCCTGTCTTCTGTGCCAGGGTTTAGTTGCAGCTTTCCGGTGGTAGGGGCTATGAGAAAATCCCCAAGGTCAGAGTGGCCTGTGCCGCTAAAGTGCGTGTGGCTGAAGCCGACAATGGTATTATCGTCATGCTGGTAACCTGCGCAGTACCTGTACACCTCCTTGTTGTACTTGCCGTTCACCTCATAAGGAATAGTATCCGTGTCCGGGCTTAGCTGCACCATCCCGAAAGGTACCGTAGCTCCGGGGTACGTATGGCCCATTTTAGCCGTACCAATCATCGGGTTCACGTATTTCACCAGGTCTTGAACAGGTCCTTGCTGTGCGAAAGTGAGCAGGGGTGTAAGGAGTAAAGCAGGTAAAAGTCTTTTTCTCATCAGTATTGTATGTGCTATAAGGAAATATATTGGTGAGGGTGTATTTTATGACTTGCTTATCCAAAGTAAACCGTTTTAGCAAAATAACCAAGCTTCCTTTTGTATCATTTATCCACGGTATAAATGAAAGGCACGCGATGATGCCATGCCTGATAATGGGCTTGTAAAACCTTATAAAGGTAGTAATTCCCAAAGAAGCAGGTATGAGTATAGCTGAGCCGCAGAAGCAGAACTAACAGAAGACCGGTTTACCTTTTAAGTGAAGCATCTGCCTTTATAGTGAACCTTGTATTTCTTTGGCGGCTGAAAGAAACAGTATCTCCGTGAGGTAAAACTTTCACCAAAGCAGATAGAATAGGTTCTGTTAACCGTTAATCTCCAAACAAAATTTTACAGGAATAGGTGAGATTGGCAGTTTTACACTGTTCTTACAGAAGGTGTAGTACCGGCCGGGAAGTGGGAGAGTCATTGAATGTGTTTTAGACGATAGGTTGAATAAGTGTCTTGGGCAGGTGCTGACATCGCAGAAATCACCTGTATAACATGATGTAATATTACATGAAAAAGAAGTTTATCCTGCTGTTACTGTGGGTTCTTAACGTTACCGTGCTGGTAGCACAGGACCTGAGGGCGCCCGCTTACCCGCTTATCACCCACAATCCTTACTTCAGCATCTGGTCGTTCGGCGATACTTTGAACGCCTCCAACACCAGGCACTGGACGGGCGCGGATCATTCTATGATTGGTATGGTGAAGGTAGACGGCAAAGTATACCGCATACTGGGCGAGGAGACCAAATCCTATAAAACAGTACTGGCGGCGTCGGATGAGGAAAAGTATAACTTCAGCTATACAGAATCCGCACCAGCCGCAGACTGGATGAACCCACAGTTTGGCGACAGCAACTGGAAATCCGGTGCTGCCCCCTTCGGAAATGATAAAGGACCAGTGAACACCAACTGGCGCAGCGACAACATCTGGGCCAGGAGAACATTCAATTTAGGTGAGGCAGATTTCGATAAGCTGTTTCTAAAGCTAAACCACGACGACAATGTGGAAGTTTACCTGAACGGGGAAGAGATTTACCAGCGCAAGGGCTGGACAGACAGGTTTCAGTACATTCCGCTGCAGGAGGCGGCAAAGCAGAAGCTTAAAAAGGGACAGAATGTGCTGGCCATACATGTGGCGAACACGGCGGGTGGTTCATGGCTTGATATTGGCCTGGTAGCGGAGGAGGCACTCAAAGGCAAAGTGGCCGTGCTTCCGGCAGAGCAGGTAGGTGTGGAGTTAAATGCCACCCAGACCATCTACCAACTCAAATGTGGCCCTGTAGATGTCACCACCACTTTTACCTCTCCTTTACTCATGCAGCACCTGGACCTGCTGGCAAGGCCGGTGTCCTATATCTCTGCAAAGGCAAAATCCAATGACAAGGCTTCTCATGATGTGCAGTTTTATTTCGGCACGTCTACAGATTTAGCCGTTAATTCCACTGAGCAGCATGTGGCTGCCCAGGAATATGCTTCCGGTAACCTGTCAGTCCTCAGAGCCGGCACAAAAGAGCAGCCCGTGCTGCAGAAGAAGGGGGATAATGTACGCATCGACTGGGGTTACCTCTATGTGGCTGTTCCTAAGTCCGCCAGGCCAATCCAATACATTTCTACCACTGCCAATGCCCTGGCTCCCTTTGCGGGTAATGTCAGCCCTCCCGCGCAGGAGGCCTTGCAGGGAAAAAGCCTTGTGCTGAATACCATTTTACCGCTCGGCAAAGTAGGCAGTACAGCAAAAGAGCAGTACGTGATGCTAGGCTACGATGAGCTAAACTCCGTGCAGTATTTCGGGCAAAACCTGAAGCCTTGGTGGAAAGCAGAAGGCGGTAGTACCATGGAAAAAGAACTGGCCAAGGCAGCCTCAGACTATAACAAAGTGATAGCACAATGCCAGGCTTTCGACAAAAAACTATACCAGGACGCGCTGGCCGCAGGCGGTAAAGCCTATGCAGAGCTTTGCGAATTAGCCTACCGCCAGGCCATCGCCGCGCATACCTTAGTGAAAAGCCCGGAAGGGGAAATCCTGTTTTTGTCAAAGGAAAACTTCAGTAACGGCTCCATCAACACCGTAGACGTGACCTATCCCTCCGCACCGCTGTTCCTGGTGTATAACCCGGACCTGCTGAAGGGAATGCTGAACGGTATATTCTACTACAGCGAAAGCGGGAAATGGAACAAGCCGTTTGCCGCGCATGATTTGGGTACGTACCCCATTGCCAACGGGCAGACATACGGCGAGGACATGCCGGTGGAGGAATCCGGGAACATGCTTATCCTGACGGATGCCATTGCGAAAGTAGAAGGAAACGCCAACTATGCCAAAGAACACTGGGAAACTCTGACTACCTGGGCTGAATACCTTCGGGAAAGCGGTTTCGACCCGGCCAACCAGTTGTCTACCGACGACTTTGCAGGCCACCTGGCCAGAAACGCAAACCTCTCCGTGAAAGCCATCCTTGGTCTTGCCTCCTATGGCAAACTGGCAGGCATGCTGGGGAAAGAAGAAGTAGAAAAAGAATACACAGCACTGGCAAAAAGCATGGCGCAGAAGTGGATGCAACTGGCAAACGACGGCGACCACTACACCCTGGCTTTCGAGAACGAAGGCACCTGGAGCCAGAAGTATAACCTGGTATGGGATAAAATACTAGATTATGACATCTTCCCGAAATCGGTGAGGGAGAAGGAAATAAAGTACTACCTGACAAAGCAGGAGAAGTATGGTTTGCCCCTGGACAGCCGGAAAACTTATACCAAATCAGACTGGGTGCTTTGGACGGCAACTCTGGCCGATAATGAAGGAGATTTCAAAGCCCTTGTGCAGCCCATGTGGAAGTACGCGAATGAGACTCCAGACAGGGTTCCAATCAGCGACTGGCACGAGACAACAGATGCAGAAGTGATGAACTTCAGGGCCCGTTCGGTGGTGGGGGGCTATTTTATTAAGCTGCTGGAGTACAAACTGGAAGGAAACAACAGCACGTTTGGAACCTGGTAGCAGTAGCTTAAAGCGGTAAATAAGGCGCTGGTATGCCAAAAAAGTCCGGGCAGAACAGTATACATGGCAGAGCGGTACCCCTTGAAAGTAAAAGAGCTGACGCAGCTTTGGCAGCAGATAGGGCCTGAAACAAAAGCTCTTCCAAACCCACAGAATTTTCGTATTTTAGAAACCTGCACTTGATGAGGTTTATATAAAAAAGCAACTGACATGAGAGTTTTACTTACCCTTGTTTTTATTCTTGCAACGCTGCTACAGGCTTACGCTCAGAGCGAGGGCCGGCAAAAAGACGCTTCTTCAAAGAAAAAAGACCAAAAGATGACTGCCGGCAATCCTGTTTTCCCAGGATGGTACGCTGACCCGGAAGGGATTATCTTCGGCAACAAATACTGGATTTACCCTACTTATTCAGCACCCTATGAGAAGCAGGTGTTTATGGATGCCTTTTCCTCTCCGGACCTGGTGAACTGGACAAAACACAGCCGCATCATAGACACCGCCAGTGTTAAGTGGGCGCATAAGGCCATGTGGGCTCCTTCCATCATCCAGAAAGACAAAAAGTACTACCTGTTCTTTGGTGCCAACGATATCCAAAGCGACAATGAACTGGGAGGCATTGGCGTTGCGGTGGCTGATAATCCTGCGGGTCCTTTCAAAGATCACCTGGGCAAACCGCTGATAGATAAATTCCATAACGGGGCACAGCCCATTGACCAGTTTGTTTTTAAAGATAAAGACGGACAGCACTACCTCATTTATGGTGGCTGGCGGCACACCAACATCGCAAAGCTCAACGATGACTTTACCGGCTTTGTGCCTTTTGAAGATGGTACCACCTTCAAGGAAATCACACCGGAAGGCTATGTAGAGGGGCCGTTCATGTTCAGGAAAGATGGTAAGTATTACTTTATGTGGTCAGAAGGCGGCTGGGGAGGACCTCACTACAAAGTGGCCTACGCCATTGCTGACTCCCCACTAGGGCCTTTCAAGCGTATAGATACTGTATTGCAACAAGACCCCAAAGTAGCCACCGGGGCAGGACATCATTCCGTTATACATAATCAGAAGGAGGATAAATGGTACATTGTGTACCACAGAAGACCTTTAGGAGAGACCGATGCCAACCACAGGGTTACCAGCATAGATGAAATGCACTTCGATGAGAACGGACTGATAAAGCCTGTCAAGATTACGTTTGAAGGCGTTGCCAGGCAGCCGCTTAAGTAGCGCTCCTGTCTGGAAATACTATTGGATGATAGTTATTTCTGTATTTTAAGTACACTAGTGGCCGGGGGCAAATGCTGCGCAACATTTGCCCCCGGCCACTATTTTTTTGCCTTCAGGTAAAACTTATTCGGAGTAGATGGTGAGATTAGTATTTCTTGTCCGTTTACTCTAAAGCGGGAGGTATGTCCTGCCTGCTACATTGCAATAGACTAAATCTACATCAGCTTTTAGCAAAATCGATACATGAACAGGAGAACCTTTATAGAGCGCTCTGCCATCCTGGGCGCAAGTGTCTATCTTAGCCCCTTCGCAGCGGCTGCGGCTGCAGACTTTCCAACGGTACGCGTGCCTGCTTCCAAGCGCAACTTCCAGAGCAAAGCCGTAGAGGCGGCCATCAAAGAATTCAGCAGGAACGTGAAGGACAAGGAATTGGTTTGGCTGTTTCAGAACACCTTCCCCAGCACCCTTGATACTACCGTTACCTACAGTACAAAGAACGGCAGGCCCGATACCTATGTGATTACTGGCGACATTGATGCCATGTGGCTGCGCGACAGTTCTGCCCAGGTGTGGCCCTACCTCATGCTCGTTAAAAAGGATGAGTCGCTGCAAAACCTCATAGCGGGTGTGATCAACCGCCAGACCAGCTATATCCTGAAAGACCCTTACGCCAACGCCTTTTATGACGATCCGAATAAAGTAGGGGAGTGGGGAACGGATAAAACAAATATGAAACCGGGTGTGCATGAGCGCAAGTGGGAAATAGATTCCCTGTGCTACCCCATCAGGCTGGCACATGGCTACTGGAAAGCAACAGGCGATACTAAACCTTTTGATGCACAGTGGCAGCAGGCTATTAAAACCACGCTTCGCACCTTCCGGGAGCAGCAGCGAAAAGAGGACCGCGGACCCTACAGGTTCCAGCGGGAAACACCGCATGCAACGGACACACAACCCATGTCAGGCTACGGGTTTCCCGTTAATCCTGTGGGGCTGATAACCTCCGCCTTCAGGCCAAGCGATGACGCAACCATTTTCCCTTTCCTGATTCCGTCTAACTTCTTTGCCGTGGTGAGCCTGCGGCAGGCAGCGGAGATGATGGAGAAGATAGCCAAAGACAAAGGTACGGCAAACGATCTGTTAAGCCTGGCAACGGAGGTAGAAAAGGCGCTGCAGGAGCATGCTGCGGGCGAGCATCCGAAGCACGGTAAAATTCTCGCCTTCGAAACAGACGGCTTCGGGAATCACTACTTTATGGACGATGCCAATGTGCCCAGCCTGCTGTCGTTGCCATACCTGGGTGCTGTAAGTGCCGACGACCCGCTTTACCAGAACACCAGAGAATTTGTGCTCTCGCCAAGTAATCCTTTCTTCTTTAAGGGTACTGCAGCTGAGGGTATTGGTGGGCCGCACGTGGGGCAGGATATGATATGGCCAATGGCCATCACTATGAGGGGGCTGACCAGCTCAGATCCGCAGGAGATAAAAGCGTGTATTGACATGCTCAAGGCTACGCACGCCGGCACAGGCTTTATGCACGAGGCCTTTCACAAAGATGACCCGAAGAATTTCACCCGTTCCTGGTTTGCCTGGGCCAATACCCTTTTCGGGGAATTCCTCTGGAAAACCTACCAGCAAAACCCGCGACTTCTGTCCTAGGCAGACGAGGATGTAGATTATGGCGTGGGCGTGCCGCTCCAAAAGAACTACATAGGAAAACAGGCGTTGGTGAAAAAGCTGTTATACAGGAACTACAGAAAGGTCTGGTTCGAAAGTATTTGTTGCTGGCACTAAGTGCATGGCCAATGTTTTGTGCCTAATGGTCCTTTCCGCATTAGTGGCGAATCAGAGTTCATGAATGAGAAATAAAGCAGGGTCGTGCGCTCAGCGTTCTGAGTTAGCATGATCCTTTTTTCTTCAGTATTGGCAGACTACTCTATCTGTAGATACGCAGCTGTGCTCTTCATCAGGATGTTTCCACGCCTCTGCTGAGAGTAGGGGTGTTGAATAAGGTGATAGCTACGACAGGGAGGTTAAGGGAAAGTATGATTGGCGCAAGAGCACCAGAGGAACCCTCAATAAGAATTGAAGCGATCTTAGGACTCAAAAGGAACAGAAGAGCCAATCTGCTATTCTCTTTTTTCCTCAAGCTTACGGGAACTGAAAGTATAAAAAGTTTCAGGCTATGCTTATCGTTGGTTTATCATTTTATTGCGCGTTTCTTGATTTGTTGCTGACACTCACTGCCTTCAGTTTTAATTCCTCGCACACAGCTACATACTGTTGGAGATACAGAATGAAAAGGAGCAAATAACACAGAATTATTCTCTTTTGATAAGACAGGACTTAAAAAATGAGTGATTGATTGCTTGTTAAAAATATTTTCAATTAATTAGAGTAACAGTCTTTTATAAGACAATCCATGTCTTGGTATGAGTCACAAGCATAGCTCATATATTAAAATTCTTTATTTTAAGGCTTATTAGTATGTGCAAAGTAGGAAACTATAATCAGATTTGCTAAAACCTTTTAGCATTATAAATGGAATACCAAAGAACTATCGATTTGCTTACTCAGGTCAGTTATAAAGTTGTAGAAATGAGATTGACCAGTTTGGAGGTTCGCTGAGGTACATGCTTTTGTTAGTTTCGGTACAGACACTTAATCTACTTTTCAGAGTATTTTGAATATTTTGATATGAATAAATTGACACTAGAAAGGCATAATGGAGAAATCAATAAGGCTAACAGGCCTTACATACAGGGAGATCAACAGCTCTGGGATGATTTCAGGAATGGTTGTGAAGTCTCCTATGCATTAATATATCAAAGTTACTTTTATTCTTTGTACAGCTATGGCTCTAAAATATGTAGTGAAAGGGAGGTAGTAAAAGATTGTATACAGGATTTGTTTATCTATATATGGAAAAACAGAGAGAAACTAACAACTACAACCTCAATAAAGTATTACCTCTATAAATCTCTTAAAAGGAGGCTGATAAACAGCTTTAGATTCCACCAGAAACATCTTGGGCTAAATGAATTTGAAGTCAGGCTAGAAACCGTCTGCTCAGAAGAAAACAATATTATTGTAATGCAGACATCAGAATCACAGAAAAAGAGAGTATTGTTAGCCTTGGAAAAATTAACGGTGCGGCAGAAGGAGTCCCTTGTATTAAAGTTCTATGAAAACCTGCCAAGTGAGGAGATAGGCCGTCGAATGTCTATTTCTGTGGAAGGCGTCTACAACCTGGTTTCAAAATCCCTCTCGAACTTTAGTAAGAATATGAGTAAAATGTAAAAAAGGCTTTTGTAGTTTCCGATAGCCAAGAGGAAGTAAACCTTATAAAAGACCTGACCAGCGTTCAGAAGCAATAGCCTCAAACGCTCCCAAACAGGCAATGGACATGTTTGAATAGAGGTGAGCAAATTAAAAGCCGAAGTAGCACGTAAGCTATACTTCGGCTTTTTAAATAACCTGAACAGAATACCCAAAACAGTATGTTGTTAAAGAAACAAACAATGAATTTTAAAGCAGCCAGCCTCCGTTATTTCCTTTTAGCACTCTGGCTGTGCTCCTGTAAACTTACCCCGCTTGCACAGGACGTAGCAGAGGGAAACAACATCCACTTGGCTGACCCGACTGTGTTTTATCATAAAGGTACCTACTACCTGTATGGTACTGTAGAGGGTAATTCAGGTAAGGGGTTCGAGGTGTATACGTCAGAAGACCTGAAGTCCTGGGAAGGACCTAAAGGTGTGAGGGATGGTTTTGCGTTGAGCAAGGAAGATGCCTACGGGACGGAAGGATTTTGGGCGCCACAGGTATTCAATCATCAGGGGAAGTTCTATATGGCGTATACTGCCAACGAGAACATTGCTATAGCAGAAAGCAGCAGCCCGCTCGGGCCGTTTACTCAGCAGGTGAAGGAGCCGTTGGCGGCTCCTGTAAAGCAAATAGATCCGTTTGTTTTTATAGATGACGATGGCAGAAAGTACCTGTACCATGTGCGCCTGAATGACGGGAACAGGATATTTGTAGCAGAAATGACGGATGACATGTCTGGAATAAAAGATGAGACGCTTCGGGAGGCCATTGCTGCAGAAGAACCCTGGGAGAACACAGCAAACGCAGGCTGGCCAGTGGCAGAAGGCCCAACAGTGCTCAAGCATAAGGGTATGTACTACATGATTTACTCTGCGAATGATTTTCGGAACCCTGATTATGCAGTGGGGTATGCTACCAGCCAGAGTCCGCTGGGGCCATGGGTAAAACAGGTGTCCAGCCCTGTCATCAGCACAAAGAACATCGGAGAAAAGGGGACAGGGCACGGCGATTTTGTAAAAGATAAGAGAGGGAATCTGATTTATGTATTCCATACGCACCAATCAGACACTGTTGTAGGCCCCAGGAAAACAGCTCTTATCAAAGCCGAATTTTCTAAGAATCCAGATGGAGGCGAAGAAATACTCACTGTTGACCCTCACAGTTTTTTCTATCCCATCATAAACTGAGAAGCGTTTCTGTCTCCTTCTATCTCTCTGGAAAGCAGAAGGAAATAAAGTTGTTGCAGGCGCACTTGCACCGGTAGGCCTGAGCAGTGATATTAGACAATGCACATGCTGTTTGGGCAGGCGCTAATCAGGCATTACGAAAGGAGGTGGAAATCTTCGGTAAAGCAGACCAGTTTACAAATAAGTATGAGTTTCTTATTGCTTGTCATTATAATGCCAAAGCCTATGAAAAAGACATGCATCCGATTTCTATTCATACTTGGTTTCGGTGTTGCCTGTCAGCCCGGAGAACAGGCAGCTTCAGAGCCAGAGATTGTTCCCTCTGCTTCAGAGGCACCGGCTGCTGCCAAGGCCTATACCAACCCGGTATACGCCGCCGACTTTGCCGACCCTACTGTTATCAGAGCGGCTGATGGTTACTACTATGTTTACGGTACCAACACAGAGGTAAAAGGAGAGACAGTGAATATCCAGGTAGCCCGCTCAAAAGACATGGTGACATGGGAGCATGTGGGAGATGCCCTGCCGGAAAAACCAGTTTGGGCAGGCAAGGATTTCTGGGCACCGCACGTACTCTATGATGCCATTAATCAAATGTATTACCTGTATTACTCAGGAGAGTCCCGAAGCGAAACCGAAGGCAAGTGCTTGGCGGTAGCAACTTCTAAAAGTCCCTCCGGTCCGTTTGCGGATAAGGGCGAGCCTTTGCTCTGTGGGGAAAGTTTTGAAAGCATCGATCCGATGGCTTACGACGAGTCGGCAACAGGTAAGAAACTGCTGTACTGGGGCTCTGCTCACTTACCCATTAAGGTGCAGGAGCTTACGGAGGATCGGCTGAGCTTTAAGCCTGGAACCAAGCCAACAGAGGTTGTACAGGCCATACACAACAACGACCCGGCTAACTATCAGAACCTTGTAGAAGGTGCATGGGTCAGGTTCAGGGACGGCTACTATTACCTCTTTTACTCCGGCGACAACTGCTGCGGCGACAAAGCCCACTATGCCGTGATGGTAACACGCTCCAAAAATGCCACTGGCCCCTTTAAAACGCTAGCAGAGGCAACCGGAAGAGAGAACAGCTTGATATTGGAACGTAACGAACAGTGGATAGCTCGGGGGTATAACTCCATCGTTACAGATGATGCCGGCCAGGATTGGATAATTTATCATGCTATTGACGCGAATAAACTAAATAAGGGCCGGGTAATGCTGATGGACAAAATTATTTACAGGGATGGCTGGCCTCAGATTGAAACAGGCACGCCTTCTGTAAGTGCACAGCAGGCACCTGTCTTAAAATAAAGCGACTTTATAGAAGCGGAAAATGCTATCAGCACCATGACAACATATCCTTGGTTTACTTCCTGACTGGCTTATCGGCTTTCTGTAGTCTTTTGTAGTGAAAATAGGGGAAGGTTAAGCAGCTTTAACAATCCGTGTTATTCATTTACTTTGTTAAAACCATAGTATGGTTATGCCTCCTTTATATGATAAAATCTATTGATTGACACCTCATTACTGTGCCTATCGTTTATGCGTAAAGTAGTATAACCATCTTTTGATTTTGGGGTGGGTACTGCACCCTCCATATGAAGTATTAGCAAATAATAATTACTCATAACCAAATTTCTCCTGCATGAAAGACCATAGCGCGCCTCGTACAAGTGATGGATCTCGGATACTGCACCAGGCTAAGGCAAAGCCCACATTCCTCGTCCTGTTGCATTTAGCTTTCTGCCTGATAACGGGGTGCAGGTCAACGGAGAAATCAGTGTATAATGATACCGAACAGAAAGAAATATCCTTCACCAGGCAAATATTAACAGATGAGTTTCTTGCCGAGGGAGTAGCTGTTGGAGATGTAAATAAAGATGGCAAAATGGATGTGCTGGCTGGTGCTTACTGGTTCGAGGCGCCTGACTGGGAAAAGCATGAACTGACAGTGCCTCAAAAGTTTGAGTACGATAAAGGTTACAGCAATGCCTTTGTGAGCCATGCTATGGATGTGAACCTCGACGGCTGGGTGGATTTCGTGCGGGTCGGTTTTCCGGGCCAGGAAGTACAGTGGTTCGAGAACCCAAAGCAGGAAGGGGTGCACTGGAAATCGCACCTCATTCATGAAACATTAGGCAACGAGTCAGCGGGCTTTTTTGATGTGGACGGCGATGGCAAGATGGACGTGCTGGGCGGCGATTCTCCCAAAGGGCAGATGGTTTGGTTTAAGGCACCCGTTTCCGGCGATAACCTGGAGTGGCAGCGATTCACCATTAGCCAGGAGAAAAGTCCCGGCTCAGAGCCATTTTCGCATGGGCTTGGCCTGGGCGACATGAACAAGGACGGACGCCGGGATGTCATCATCAGGGAAGGCTGGTGGGAGGCACCATCAGATCCGCAGCAACCTGATTGGGAATTCCATGAAGCTAACCTGGGCGAGCCAGCCGCTCAAATGCATGCCTATGACTTTGACGGAGACGGAGACCAGGATGTGGTTTCCTCATCGGCGCACGCACTGGGAGTCTGGTGGCACGAACAAGGTACGGACGAGCAGGGGGAAACAGTATGGAAGACGCACCTTATATCAGATGCCTTCACCCAATCACATGGGCTGGTGCTCACAGATGTTAACTCGGACGGGCACCCTGACCTGGTGACGGGGAAACGTTATTTCGCCCACATGGGCAAGGATCCGGGCGAGTTCGAGCCGGCTGTGCTGTACTGGTACGAGTTTAAGCCCGGTGCAACGCCTGCCTGGGTACCGCACCTGGTAGATGATAATTCCGGGGTAGGGGTAGAAGTGGTGGTGGAAGACATGAACGGCGATGGGATGAAGGATATCATAGTGGCCAATAAGAAAGGCGTTTTTGTCTTTGAGCAGAAACGGAATTGACATTCTCTGCCATATTGTGTCACTTGTATTTGGTGCCATAATCTTTTGTGATTGCGCCAAATAATAATCAAGAAAAGTATGAAGGTTATACTTACTGCCCTCTTTCAACAGGCAAGTATAAGAGAGAAAGCTGACTTAAAACGGCATGATATGAGAACGATAATTTTTCTGCTAGCGCTGCTGGTCTTCTGTGTTCCTCCCTCCACAGGTCAGTCTAAAGCAAAACGGGTTCAGCTGTTCGATGGAAAGACATTTAAAGGCTGGGAGGGAGACACCGTTAACACCTGGTGCATCCAGGAGGGAGCCTTGGTGGGAGGTTCTCTGACGGAAACTGTGCCTCACAACGAGTTTATCAGCACTACAGAGAGCTATGATAACTATGTACTTAAGCTCAAGTTTAAACTAACCGGTGATGACGGCTTCATAAATGGGGGTGTCCAGTTCCATAGCCAGCGGATAGCTGAGCCAGCCTATGAAATGGTAGGCTACCAGGCAGATGTTGGAGAAGGTTACTGGGGCAGTTTGTACGATGAATCCCGCCGGAACAAACTCCTTGCTACCGCTGACCCTGCTCAAGTTAAACGACTGCTCCGACCCAATGAGTGGAATGATTATGAAATCCATAGCGAAGGGCGACGCATCCGGATATACCTGAACGGGGAAAAGACTGTTGATTACACAGAAGAAGATACCACCATTCCGCAGTCGGGCCTTATTGCCCTTCAGATTCATGGCGGGGGCAAGGCGCAAGTATTTTACAAGGATATCTACCTGGAAGAACTGCCTGAAAAAGGTAAAAGATGACGACGCTGCTTGATTACATGGGCTACAAGTTGATTTCTAAGTTTAATTTTAAAATATTTATACCTGATATTGCTTCTCTGTCTCAATTAACTGTTTGATGATAAGTTAATTGAATGATTTTAAATGTCTTCTGTTTACTGATGCCGGTAATCCAGCATTACCTGTCCTGATTTATTACCTCAAACACCAAATTTATGATAACCCTATCCCGGTTGCTCTTTTTGATACTGCTTGCAGTATGCCTGCATCCAAACGCCTATAGTTCAAACCTCAATTCTGGCCCCTCAAAAGATAAGAAGGCTGATCGGTATGATCGCGAATACACGCTGAAAGCTTCCATTCTCGGCTATTTTGATTTAGATGGAAAACGCAATCCTGTGCTGCAAGCTCAGAAGGGAGAAACAGTGCGGATCAAAATCGTAAATGGCGAGCCTATGACCCATGATATCGCCCTGGAGAAGCTCGGCATCAGAAGCCGTGTGCTGGTAGAAACGGGAGATACCGCAAGCATTGTTTTCAAGGCTGTGAACAGCGACATCTATTACTGCACTATTCCCGGACACCGTGCTGCGGGCATGGTAGGCAAATTTGAGGTAGTGGATGGTCCTATCAAAAAAGAGGTAACCATTGCCGGCCTGACACCCAAAAAAGGAGGAAAAGACCTGAACCTGAACTTTGAGAAAGGAAGCCTGCAGGATTGGAAAGCAACGGGCGATGCCTTTGCAAGTCCTATCATATCAGAGGACCCTTCTCCGGTACATGAAAAGGATATGAAAATCGGCTTTTCCGGAAAGCACTTCATAACGAGCGGCGGAACCAAAAACTACAAGGGAACCGGTACACTGACATCGGTGCCTTTCACTGTGACGCATCCTTTTGCCTCTTTCAAGGTATCAGGAGGTGCCTTGCAGGATACACGGGTAGAAATAGTAAGGGCAGACAATGACGAAGTTTTCTTTCAAATAACAGGAGCGGGTCGTCCAACGCTTCAACCGGTTGTAGTTGACCTGACACCGCTGCTAAACAAGGAAATCTACGTCCGCATTGTCGACAACGAAACGGGAATTTCGCAAATTCCCTACATTGGGGATGATACCTGGGCCCACATCAATTTTGACGATTTTCAGTTCTATCCGGAGCGGCCTAATTTTTCGAACGAGCTAAAACCAAGCGATATCGTTATCCTTCCTCCCCTGGACCCGGTTATCCATTCAGGGCTTTCAGGTAAGGAAGCTGCAGATGTCATGACAACGCACAACGGCTTTTCTGTGAAACTGGCAGCTGCTGAGCCGGATGTCATCCGCCCTATCAGCTTTACCACAGATGCCCGCGGAAGGCTTTGGGTGGCGGAGGCCCATACGTATCCTATTCGGGCACCTGAAGGCCAGGGCAGAGACCGCGTACTCATATTTGAGGATACAAACGGCGATGGCACATTGGACAAGCGAAAGGTCTTTATGGAAGGCCTGAATCTGATTAGTGCCATTGAAGTGGGTATGGGCGGCGTCTGGCTTGGTTCAGCACCCCAACTCTTGTTTATTCCTGTTGACGAGAAGACTGACAAACCTGCTGGCCCACCGCAGGTACTTCTGGATGGCTGGGGTATCGACGATACGCACGAAATACTGAATAGCTTCCGATGGGGACCAGATGGTTGGCTTTATGGTACGCAGGGGGTGTTCACGCATTCCAACGTCGGAAAGCCGGGAGCGCCCAACTCAGAGCGAACAAAATTGAACGCCGGCGTATGGCGCTTCCACCCGACTTCAAAGAAATTTGAGCTATTCTCAGAAGGTACGAGTAACCCCTGGGGTATTGATTTCAATGACTACGGGCATTCCTTTATTACGGTATGCGTTATCCCCCACATGTTTCACGCCATTCAGGGCGCAAGGTATCAGCGGCAGGCCGGGGAGCACTTCAACCCTTATACTTACAATGATATCAAACAGGTAGGCGACCATGTGCATTGGGTGGGAGACAGGGGACCCCATGCTGGAAACTTCCGATCAAATGCGAAAGGAGGCGGTCATGCTCATGCGGGTGCTATGATTTACCTGGGAAGTGAGAACTGGCCCGAGGAGTACCGCAACAAGATTTACATGAACAACATCCATGGCAGCAGGGTGAACACCGATGTGCTCGAAAGAAGGGGTTCGGGGTATGTAGCACTGCACGGCGAAGATTTCCTTTTGACGAACGATACCTGGTCGCAGTGGCTCAACTTCAGATACGACCCCAGCGGTTCTGTTTTCGCTATCGACTGGTACGACAAGAACCAGTGCCATAGCCCAAACCCGGATGTGCATCAAAAGACGATGGGGCGTATCTTCAAAATCAGCCATGAGACAGACGAGTGGGTGCAGGTGAATTTATCAAAAGCCTCTAACATGGACCTGGTGAAGCATCAGCTTAACAAAAACGAGTGGTATGTCAGAACAGCACGACTCATACTGCAGGAGCGCGGGCCTAATAAGAAAGTACATAGAGCCCTGAAAAAGATTCTGAACGAGAACCCGGATGTAAGCAGAAAGCTGCGGGCTCTTTGGGCGCTCCATGTGACAGAGGGGATTAGCGAGAAAGAACTGCTCAAATTGCTGGACCACGAAAGTGAGTATATCAGGAGTTGGGCCATTCAACTGATGGCAGAAGACAAAGACCTCTCTGATGCTGCCCTGAAACGTTTTGCAGAGCTGGCAAAAACTGACAACACAGCGCTTGTAAGGCTTTACCTGACTTCGGCCATTCAAAGAATAGCGCCAGAGAAAAGATGGGAAACGCTGGAAGCCCTGGTGCAGCGGACAGAAGATAAAGATGACCACAACATGCCCCTTATGCTCTGGTATGCGTTTGAGCCAACTGTGCCTACAGACATGAACAGAGCGGCTGACTTGGCGCTGAAGGCAAAGGTGCCTCATGTGCTGCCCTATACTATCCAGCGCATCGGTGCCATCAATTCTGCGGAGTCTGTTAAAACCTTGCAGGACCTGCAGCAGCGCCTGGAGAAAATGGAGGGTTCGCATGAGAACCATGAGATACAAGCGCTGATTAAAAAGCTGCTTGTTAAAAACTAAAAGTTTGTTCTCTCTTCGGGAAAGATTGAGCAAGTAAAAAGAGGTTGCCATATATTGGCAGCCTCTTTTTTTGAGTAGAAAAGTTTCTTTGATGCAAACCACTACTGGGTGAATCCCCGCTTAGGAGGAGTTGGAGTATGATTAAGTCGAATCTTTCAAGTATGGGGAATTTTCTGTACAAGGTGCAAAAATATTTGTATTCAGGAAGTGGAAGATCTGAAAACTATGGTTTGCCGCTGTAACAGAGGTGCGTGTGCAATATTGTATCTTTGGTCTATTAGTTACTAACCTTTAACCCTTAATTTCATGCAACATCAAAATGCAAAGTACATGGTAGCTTACGAGAAGGTAAAGAAGGTATTGATAGAGAACGGTAGGATTCAACGCCCTACTCTTGAAGAGATAGCGGGAGAACATGCTCTTTCAATATATCTCGACTTAAAGAACTCTGAAGAGGTAGAAGAGATTGACTTCCAGGTCAACGAGGCGAGCCAAATACCAATGTTTATTAAGCTGAAGCGCTAAACAGAAAAGCCCCGGCCAAATTGGCTGGGGCTTTTCTGTTTTTGAAATCTATGCAGGCTTTTCTGAATCCGAAAGCTTATAGCAACATCTGTTACTCCACCACTTTCAGCGTGCCCTGCATCACATAGAAGTGCCCTGGCACCGTGCAGACATAGGTATACTCGCCAGGTTTGTCAGGCGCCACAAAGTAGATGGCTTCTGTCTCGCTGGGCTGCAGCAGTTTCGTGTGGTACAGCACTTTGTCTGTCTGCGGAATATAGTTCTTCTCCTGTCCTTCCAGGCCCAGCTTCATGGCCATTTCACCCACCTCTATGGCAGTGCCCGGCAATACCACCACAAAGTTATGCAGCATGTCGTCGTTGTTATGGAACACCACCTTTACCTTGCTGCCCGCCTTCACGCGTATCTGTGAAGGGTCGAACTTAAGCCCGGGCTTGGTGCCCAGGTTGATGGTGATATCGGCTTCTTTTGTCCAAGAGGCAGGTCTTTTTGTTACGCGCTTGGCTCCTTTGGCTTCGGCGGGCTTGGCGGCGGCTGCTTTTTTGGCTGTGGCCGTTTTCGCAGTGGCTGGCGCTGTTTTAGAAGTGGAGGCCATGGCCATATGGTTACTGTGGTTGGCTGCTGCTATAGCCAGTTTTTCCCCATCCGGGAACTGGTTGAGCGTGTAATAGCCTACGGTGTGCAGCAAAGGCTTACCGTCTGCCGCACGAACACCCTCTGCCGTAATTTCATGAATATATCCTTCCCGCAGGCCGTCTACTACAAGGCGGGCTTTCAGTCCATCCTCTGATACCACCACACCCCGCACCGGGCATTTCTCATTGTTGATAACAGGGCTGCCGTAAGCGGCCTGATACTTATAGTTGAAGCCTGTAACAGCATAAGCAGAAGGGTCAGCAGCCTGTTTCTTGTTAACAGGAAGCGTAAACTCTATCTCAAAACCATCCGGCATCGCCTTCACCGTCTTCATCTCGAAAGGAGTTTTGCCGGTCCAGACAAGGCGCTGCAGGCCGAAGAGTTCTTTTCCGGTAGAGGACCAGCCGCGGCTGGTCATGCCGCTGAACATAGCGCCGTCGCTGCCCCACACCAGCCGGAGAATACCCGAAGAGAAGCCCTCCCTGAAAGGGAACACCACGCCCTGGTACTGCCCCTTTACTTTCTCCAGCGCTACCCGCATAATTTTACTCTGCCCCTGGTCTCCCACAAAAAGCTGGTTCTCGAAAGGCCCGAACTTTCCGTTTGTGTTATCATTCAAAATACCGGAGGTGGAGATGCCCAGGATACCGTGCGGCAACCAGACAGCCGGCGGCTTCAGCGCGTCCACCCGCTTCGCCACATCGTAAAGCGGCTCGCCGGTGTTCGGGATGTCCTCTGGCTTCAGGTCGACAGTGGCGCCCGGCAGGTCTGACCAGCGAAGGCTTTCGGCATTGCCTGCGAAGTCGCCTTTCTCCAGGTGCGTGATGCGGCCCGAGCCTACCCAGTCCCCCTGGTTTTCGGTATAGAACACGTCACCGGCTTCGTTTACGTTAAAGCCAGAAGGCGAGCGCAGGCCCGATGCAACAGGTGTCATTTTTCCGTCCGGCGTTATTTCCAGCATCCAGCCACGCCACGGAACCAGGCTCACACCATGGCCCAGGCTATTGCTCCAGCCCAGGTTCAGGGTCACCAGCATGTTTCCGTTTGGCATAAACAGGGGGCCATAGGAATATTCGTGGTAGTTGCCCGACAGCGGCCAGGAATATACTTTGTCGTAGGCGTCAGCCACGCCGTCGCCGTCATTGTCGCGGAGGCGGGTGATTTCGCTGCGTTGCGTCACGTAGATGTCGCCGTCTTTGTAAGCCAGTCCCAGCGGCTCATGCAACCCGTAAGCAAAGCGCTTGTAAGATGGCTTGGCATTACCAGAAACATTCGGGTTAGAGATGATCCATACTTCTCCTCTGCGGGTACAGGCGGCCAGGCTGCCATCCGGCAGTGTCGCCATTCCGCCTACTTCCAGCAACACTCCCTCTGGTATCGGCAGCGAAATCAATTTATAGAAGTCGTCTTCCACTTCCGGAATGGCATCGGCCTCTTCCAGGCCTTCAGGCGCCGGTGCGGGCTGTTTGCTTCCTGTTTCAGGGTTTACCCTGGCCTTTTTCTGCGCCAAAGCCGGTTGCCCACTTAGGGTAAGCAGGCAGAGCGCAACAAGTGCAGCCTTTGTTAAATGTGTAATTCGTGCTATATTTTTCATGATGATTTTTCTCCTCCTGATGTCTGAAGCCTACCAAACAATGTTATACTTTACCTCCGTGGCGCCATTTTTGGCTTTCACGGGCAGCAGCAGCTCTTTCACGTTTTGTGCCGTATTCCGGATAACAGGTTTTGCCCTGCGTGGTAACTCTATCAGGTACTCTTTATCATTGATGGCGTAAAGGCCGTTGGGCAGCTTTTTGATTTCATTTCCTGCGGCCACCCTGCACCATAACTCCCCCTGCTCCTGGCCAGGTATCACCGTCAGGGAATGGGTGAGTTTTCTTCCTCCCTCGTTCACTTCAAACACGTCCTTCACACTGGCGCCACCTAAGGTATAGTTAAAGGTCGGGCGGCCGTTCTTGTCTACTTCATACCCGAGGTAGTTGTAAGCGGTGTTGGAGTCAGGCCAGGACATGTCTTTATCATTCAGGTATGCAAGGGTTGGGCTGCCGGCAAGCTCAATCACGCTTCCCATCGGTACGCCCAACTGGCTTTCGCCCCTACCGTGCCACATAGGAGTAGTCTCCATAAAGTTACCGCGCCAGAACTGCAGGAAATCGCCAGTGCCAAGGTCGAGGGTATAATTTGCGCCGCCAGGTTCTCCTACAGATATGGTATGGGTTCTCTTGTCTCCGTTGTGCTCGATAAAGCTCCTGAGCATCACCGGCTCTTTTTCAGCCAGCACCATAATGGCACCCACCGGCTCTGCTGCGCGAAGCGGGGTATTCAGCGCTGTGCGAGGCACGCCTGAGCCTTCTACCGTGAGGGTAAAATCGTTGCTCTGGGCATACCAGTAGCCAAAGTTCTTCAGGTACGAAATCTCTATCGGGTGTTCGCCTGCCTCCAGTTGCACCATCGTCGTGGCGTCCCCACGCTCTCCGTCGATGGAGATAACCTTTTTGCCACCGATAATCATCTCGCCGGCACCGTTTGGCCTTTCCGGGTAGTTGTTGTCATCCGGTATCCAGTCGAGCTCCAGGCTGAACAGGTACTCGCCGGTGCGCGGCACGTTAATGGTTCCGTTAATTTTCCCGCCAAACTCGTCTCTGGTGCCGGAGCCTTGGTGAGCCAGTGCCCTGATGTCCATCTCCTTAACTGGTGTCATCTTATTGAGCTCATCCAGACTTTTCGCTCCGCCTTCGTAGGCCTTCAGTGTCAGGCCCGTCAGGGTGACAGGCTCTGTGCCGAATGCTTTATAACTGATGTTGCGGATGGCTACGCGGCCGTGGTCGCCCTGGATCATCAGCGGGCCCAGCGGTTGCTCATCCTGGAAGGCAGCGGCACGCGTTGGCCCTGTCACTTCCACGTTTTCATGAATAACCACGCCGTTGTGGATAACCTGCACAAACACGGCATTTTCCGTTTTCTGCCCCTGCGCATTAAAGCGCGGCGCCCTGAAAACAATTTTATAATGCTGCCACAGGCCGGGAGCTTTGCTGACGTTTACCGCTGGCGCGTGGCCCTCATACCCTTTCCTGTCGCCGGGGCGGCTTTCGTCCCAGCGCTCATATATGGCTCCGCAGTCTGCGGCTGTCGGGCTTTGCACGCCCCAGCTGTCGAACAGCTGCACTTCGTAGCGCCCTTGCAGGTAAATGCCGGAGTTAGACCCTTTGTCCATCATAAAATCCAGCTCCAGCTCAATGTCACCGTGCTCCATTTTAGTGAGCAGGTTATCCCTGTTCTTATCAGAAGGGTCATTTACCAGTATCCCGGAGCCGGGCTGTATTTTTTCTTTACCAGCCTTCTTCAGGTCGTAATATACATCGCCTGCCAACTGCCAGTTGCCTGCTGCAGGCTGGAAGTCGTTCAGGTTCTGAAGGGAAATGGTAGTGTTGGGCAACTCTCTTTTCTGTGCCATGCCTGTAAAGCCGAATAGCACCAGGAAGAAGAGAATTGACAATGAATTGTATCTCATAGAAACGTTTGTTAAACACCTGTATAAAAGAATGTATAAAACTAAAGCAATTAAGTATAATTAACAATCAGGCGGGCGAGACTGTGCAGGCTGAGCTGCATATGCTATGCATTCTCTGGCGACTAATGCTTATACTGTAAGGTTATTCTTTTTCCAGTATTCCGACATTTACCAGTAGCAGAAAGTTCGAATTTTAATCCAGTGGTATAACTTTATTAGTGTTGCCTCTGATTATTTCGGAGCGGAACCTTTTCTCCCAGGGTACATAAGCGGTGATTTGGCTTTTCAATCCCAAGCAGGCAAAAAGCACACTTTCAGTTTTTAAGATTTTCGCGCAGCATCAGCTAAAAACGCTCTTTACCTTTTATTTCCCTTAAATGAAGTATTTGACATTAAAATGTGTCTAAATGTGATGAAAATACTTTGCCTGTTTCCTTAACTATACTATAGTTTGAACTGTAGAGCGCTAACGCAAGTCATGATAACAGACAAAAAAGATTTGGGATATTAAAATATTTAGTTAACTTTCAATGCCATGAGAAATGATTGACTGCTCACTGTCTTGTTTTTTGAACGAAAGGCACGTGAGGAGTGAAAATAGAAGGCATATTTTTTTTGCCTTTTCTGCAATCGATTCCAAAAAGAAAATTAGCAAGGTACCCATTGGTTGTTTTCGCCATTTGTGAGTTGAATGTCAGCAAAACTGTCACTTTTCACGAGTTTCTCAGGTGTGGCTGGCAATACAGATAATATAATGCCTTAAAGCTTGTAGCGGCTTCGTAGGCCAACGTTGTAATCAAAGAAAAGAACTCAATTTTAAAACCCTAAAACAATGAAAAGAAGTCACCTGCCACTTTTGCTTATGTTGTTTCCTGTCACCTGCGCCCAGTACGGATGCGCTTCAAAGAGTAACGAAGCTGTGAATACTACCGAAACTGTACAGACGGCCGAAAATACACAGGGTGCAGCAGTTGCACAGGAGAATGGCTGGACAAACTTATTCAACGGCAAGGACCTGACGGGCTGGAAGCAGGTAAACGGCAAGGCCCCTTATAGGGTAGAGGATGGAGCTATCGTAGGCACTACCGTCACAGACTCACCCAACAGCTTTCTGGCTACCGATAAGGAGTATGGCGATTACATCCTGGAGTTTGAGGTGATGCTGGACAACGACATCAACAGTGGTGTGCAGTTTCGCAGTATTACAGACCCGGCAGTGATGGATGGCCGCGTACATGGCTATCAGTTTGAGCTAGACCCTTCCGACAGGAAATGGACCGGGGGTATCTATGATGAGGCGCGGCGCGGATGGCTGTACCCGCTTTCGCTGAACCCGGATGCCCAATCCGCCTTCAAAAAAGGAGAGTGGAACAAAGCCAGAATCGAAGCCATCGGCAATAACATCAAAACGTGGATCAACGATGTGCCTGTTGCGGCAGTAGTAGATGATATGACACCCAAGGGCATTATAGCCCTGCAGGTGCACTCTATTGGTAAGGCCGAAGATGCCGGAAAAGAAATAAAGTGGCGGAACATCCGCATCAAAACAGATGATCTAAAGCACCGCGAAGGCCATGATGCCTTTGTCGTGAACCTGGAGCCGAACACCCTCACAGAGCAGGAGAAAGCACAGGGGTGGACCATGCTCTGGGACGGTAAAACAACCAATGGCTGGCGGGGTGCTTACAAAGACAAGTTTCCGGAAGGTGGCTGGAAGATTGAGGACGGAGTGCTGCAGGTGCTGGAATCTGGCGGTGGCGAATCTGTAAACGGCGGTGATATTGTGACGGAGAAAGAGTATGATGCCTTTGACCTGCAGCTCCAGTTTAAGCTGACAGAAGGTGCTAACAGCGGCATCAAATACTTCGTCACAGAAAAAGAGAACGTAAACAATGCGTCTGCCATAGGCCTGGAGTATCAGCTACTGGACGATGAAAGGCATCCGGATGCTAAAATGGGCCGCGATGGGAACCGTACCCTCGCTTCTTTGTACGACCTGAAAACATCTGAGAAAAACCAACGCTTTCTGAAACCAATCGGGGAGTGGAACCAGGCACGCCTGATAGTGAAACCGGATAACACAGTAGAGCATTGGCTGAACGGTATAAAAGTGCTGGAGTACAAGAGAGGCTCTCAAGAGTTCCGGGACCTGGTGGCGAAGAGTAAATACAAGGTCTGGGAGAATTTTGGGGAGGCTGAAAAAGGCCGCATCCTTCTGCAGGACCACGGAAACAATGTTGCCTTCAGAAGCATCAAGATTAAAGAATTATAAGGCGACGAAAACCCAGGTGTAAGCATTCCTCTTCCAAACAACTATCGCTGGAGAAGTAAAGTGGCCTTGGAAGGCTTTCTGCCCGAGCAGAAATCAGTTTTGCATTGAATCATAAATAAAGCTCAAACTAAAACGATTAAGAGATGGATCACAAGGATAATAACAACCGCAGAGACTTTATCAAAAAAGCTGTGATGGGAACAGTAGGCTTGTCCGTGATGGGGATGGGCTTTAGTGCCAAAAGCTACGGAAGAATTCTGGGTGCCAACGACAGGGTAAGAGTGGGAATAGTCGGGTTTTCTGACCGATTCAAACATTCTCTATACCCGGCCATGATGAATCATGCAAAAGAACTGAATTTCGAGTTTGCAGGCGTTTCTGATATCTGGAACCGCCGCCGGGATGAAGCAGAAGCCTATCTGAAGGAAAAGCATGGCACCAAGATTAAAAAGTACCGCAACAACGATGAGATGTACGCCAAAAAAGATGTGGATGCAGTTATCATCAGCACAGCGGACTTTCAGCATGCCTTGATGGGCGTTGAAGCCGTGCGCAACGGAAAGGATGTATACCTTGAGAAACCGATGGCAGAAACCATGGAAGATGCCCGTGCGATTCTGAAAGCGGTAGAAGAGACAGGCAGGATCGTACAGATAGGGTCGCAGCGCCGTAGTGCTCCGAACTACATTGCAGCAAACGATTATATTCGATCCGGCAAGTTCGGAGAAATCAAGATGGTGGAGATGACCTGGAACGTTAATCAGCCCGGCCGTTGGAGAAGACCAGAGTTGGTGAGCCAGATCCGGAAGGAAGACACTGACTGGGAGCGTTACCTGATGAACCGACCTAAAGTAGCCTGGGACCCAAGAAAGTACCTGGAGTATCGCTTGTTCTGGCCATACTCATCCGGCATACCAGGCCAGTGGATGTCGCACCAGATAGACACCGTGCATTGGTTTACAGGCCTGGACCATCCACGCAGCGTAGCGGCCAACGGCGGAATCTACATGTGGAATGATGGCCGGGAGAATCCGGATACCTTAACCGCTGTGTTCGATTACGGTCCGGCAGATGACGCCGCAAAAGGCTTCCAGGTGGTCTATTCTTCCCGTTTCAGCAACTCAGCTGGTGGCGTGAAGGAACTATACTACTCCAATGGCGGCATGCTGAACCTGGACACGAACAAAATCACTTCAGAAGGTGGCTTAACGAAAGATATGGCAGAAGATATGGGCATGCAGGCAAACTTACTGCCGGATTATACCCTGCCAGACCAGACTAAAGTTGCTACAGACGCCAACACAGGCGGCGACCCGATGACGTCGCTGCATATGCGCAACTGGATGGAATGCGTTCGCAGCCGCAAGACGCCGAATGCATCAGTGAAGGCAGGTTACAACCACTCTGTTGCTAACATCATGACGCGCGTAGCGATGCAAACAGGCAAACGCGTTATCTTTGACGACGCGAAGCAGGATGTAGTAGCAAGCTAACAACAGCATCTCCGATAACATTTTTTTTGGAGCCGGTCAGGCAGAATACGTTCTCCTGACCGTTTTCACTAGAGGTACAAGAGCTGCTGTTTAGATTTAAGCCTGTGCTAAAATAAAATCCATTCCTAAGCCCTCCGGGGAGGGGTGATCTATACCTTCAGATAAGATTACAGTTCCGAAAATCGCAAATACTTACGTTTTGTAATAACGCCAGCAAACTGATATGGAAAAGAAATGGATAATGAACCTGGCTTCACTTTTCTTAGCCATAGCATGTACTATGATGGGCGGTGCTTTTACAGCAACAGGCCAGAATAAAGCAAAGCGTTTCCAGCTAACGGAAGACAAGCAAGGCAAACGGGTTGATGTTGTGATAGACGGCAAAGCTTTTACATCCTACATCTACCCGGATGAAGTAAAGAAGCCGGTCTTGTACCCTATACGAACATCGAAAGGCACGACTATTACGCGGGGCTGGCCTTTATCACCAAGGGAGGGCGAGCGGGTGGATCATCCCCACCACGTAGGCCTGTGGTTCAACTACGGCGATGTGAACGGGTATGATTTCTGGAACAACTCCAACGATGTAGGAGACCATAAAGGGCCGTTTGGCACCATTCGCCACCGCAGCGTAGATAAAATGACCAGTGGCAGCGACAAGGCAGAGCTGGAGGTAAGTGCAGAATGGCAAAAGCCGGACGGTACGGCCATGTTGCTGGAAAAGACCAGGTACGTATTTAGCGGCGAAGGAGACACGCGTGTTATTGACCGCATCACAACCCTGAAGGCGCTTGAAGAAGATGTTTTATTTCGGGATAACAAGGAGGGGCTTATTGCGATTCGGCTAGCCAGAGCACTGGAGCATCCGTCTAAAAGTCCTGAGATATTTACGGATGCCAGTGGTAAAGCTACTGCGGTTCCACAGATGAAGAACGAGGGAATTACAGGGCTTTACCAAAGCAGCGAAGGTATAAAAGGGGATGATGTATGGGGCACCCGTGCCGGCTGGGTAAGTGTAAACGGTAAAATAGGGCAGGAGCCGGTAACAGTCGTTATCATGGACAACCCGCAGAATATCGGGTATCCTACGTACTGGCATGCCCGAGGCTATGGGTTGTTTGCAGCAAACCCCTTAGGGCAAGAAGCCATGAGCAATGGGGCAGAGGAGCTAAATTTTAAACTTTCGGCCGGAGAATCAGTTACTTTCAGGCACCGTGTTGTGGTGCATTCAGGAGATAACCTTACTCCTGAGCAGGTAAAGGCCCGGTACCAGAAGTATGTTCCGCAGCATTAAATAACCTTCTGTGGGATAACGCAATGAGTTCGTCTATTATCCGCAATCCTGTGTTTGATAGGCTCGAGGAGAACTAACAGACAGGACGCAGAAAAATGCTTAGTTTCTTTTAGGCTCTGATTCCTGCATAAAACAGATAATCAAAAACATAGAACAACGCCTGATCTTTACACGACGCCTGTGCCACGTTATGTGCCACGGGTAAGTCTAGAATTTAATATATTTAAAAGCAAACATGGTTACGGGGACAACGGCAGCATAAACATGAGTAGACAATCGCAGCACAGATTAAAAGATATAGCCCGGGAACTCGGGGTGTCTACTTCTACCGTTTCAAGGGCTTTGAGCAACCACCCGCACGTTAGCGAGGATACAAAAGAACGGGTAAAGCAGGCGGTGGACAAAGCCGGCTACCAGTTGAATGCCATGGCATCCAGCCTTCGCAAAAGCAAATCCAATATTATCGGGCTGATTGTGCCCAGAATTTCCATGTACTTCCAGTCGGCGGTTATTACGGCCATTCAGAATGAGCTGCAGAAGTGCGACTATAACCTGATGATTTTTCAGTCAAATGAATCGCCGGTGCTGGAAAAGCAGCTGGTGAGTGTGCTGCATGCCTTGCGTGTAGAGGGGCTGATTGTATCCTCTACGCTGTATACAGAAGATTTTTCACCCTTCGATGTCTTCTCGAAGGCGAATGTTCCGCTGGTGTTTTATGACAGGGTACCGAAGACATATTCTGCCCATAAGATACAGGGCGATGATTACCAGGGAGGCTACAAGTCCACGCTCCACTTGCTGGACCAGGGCTGCCGCCGGATAGCACATATCAGCGGGCCGCTTTCCTGTAGCCTGTACAGTGGACGCTACGCCGGCTACCAGGATGCACTCAAAAAATATAATGTCGCGCTGGACGAGAGCCTGGTGTTCTTCCAGGAGTTAACGCATGAAAATGCCCTGAAGACATGCCAGGTGCTGTTTGCGGAAAAGCCCTATCCGGATGGAGTTTTTGCCAGCAACGACACTTCTGCCATTGCGGTGATGGAGTATGCAAGCAGGATGAAGCTGAATGTGCCTGAAGATTTAAAACTGGCAGGTTATTCAAATGATCCGCGCGTGCAAATTGTTCGGCCGTCTATTACGTCAGTGGAGCAGTTTCCATATGAGATGGGCGAGCACGCCGCAAGGCTTATCCTGGATTTAGTCCGGCAAAAAGTAACTGTTGGCAGAAGCCTTATATCGCTTACCACACCAATAGAGTTGATAAAACGGAAGTCCAGTAAAGCTTTAGTTTCAGCTGATAGCTATTAGGTATATTCAAAGTAGTAAGCAAAAGAGCAGAGGCATTGTTATACAGTATATCTGCAATCGATTGTGAGGATGCTACGAAACAAAACATCTTATCAGGCCGGGCCTGATTATCATAAAGAGAACATATATGAGTGGATTAGAGCAGTTTTCATTAGCAGGCAAAGTCATTGTGATGACAGGTGCCACTGGCATTCTGGGCGAAGCCATGTCGCTTGCCATAGGAAAGGCCGGCGCGAAAGTAGCCATACTAGGGCGTAACCAGGAGCGAGCCGATGAGCGGGTGGCCGCTATCAGGGAAGCTGACGGAGAGGCCATGGCGGTGCTGGGTGACGTACTGGATGAAAAGCAAATGCAGGCAGCAAAAGAGGAAATACTTAAGGCATGGGGAACAATTGACGGCCTCGTGAATGCTGCCGGCGGCAACATCCCGGGAGCCACTGTTATGCCAGACCAAAACCTGTTTGACACCAGAGTAGAAGACACCAAAAAGGCGGTAGATCTCAACCTGTTCGGTACTATCATTCCCACACAGATCTTTGGAAGGGTGATAGCAGAAAAAGGAAAAGGCTCCATTGTAAACATCTCCTCACTAACGGCGCAACGTCCACTTACCAGAGTCTTAGGCTACACCATAGCTAAAAAGGCTGTAGAGGCTTACACCCAGTGGATGGCAGTAGAACTGGCACAGCGCTATGGCGATGGGGTGCGGGTGAATGCCATTGCGCCCGGTGTGTTCCTGACGGAGCAGAACAGAACGCTGCTCCTGAATTCAGATGGAAGCTATACCGACAGAGCACAGAAATTCATCAACAACACTCCCTTCCGGCGGCTCGGCGACCCTGAAGAACTGACTGGCACACTCATCTACCTGCTAAGCGACGCATCTAAGTTTGTGAGTGGGGAAACACTGCTGGTAGATGGTGGTTTTAATGCCTTTAGCGGAGTTTAAGCTAATTCGAACGGAAAAATTAAACAAAAATATGCCACTGTTACAAAGCTGGAGATGGTTTGGTCCCAAAGACCCGGTTTCATTACAGGATATCGGGCAGGCCGGCGCCACCGATATCGTTACTGCACTGCACCACATACCCAATGGCGAAGTGTGGCCGGTAGAGGAAATCCAAAAGCGGATAGAGGAAGTGAAGGCTGCTGGATTGGTATGGAGCGTGGTGGAAAGCGTGCCGGTGCACGAGGCAATCAAAACACAAACCGGTGATTTTAGAAGATACATAGAAAACTATAAGCAGTCAATCCGGAACCTGGCCGCCTGCGGTATCTATATCGTTACCTACAACTTTATGCCGGTGCTGGACTGGACCCGGACCGACCTAAGCTATACAGTAGAAGATGGCTCTAAAGCACTGCGATTTGAAAAGGCTGCTTTTATTGCTTTTGATGTTTTTATACTTCAGCGAAAAGGTGCTGAGAAAGACTACTCGGAGCAGGACCTGGAACGGGCAAAGCAGCGGTTTGAGACCATGAGCGGAGAAGAGAAGTTGCTGTTGGAACGAAACATCATCGCAGGCCTTCCGGGCAGTGAAGAGAGCTTTACGGTAGCGCAGTTTCAGCAGGCGCTGGATACATATGATGGCATCGATGCAAACAAACTGCGGCAGCACCTGATACATTTCCTGCAGGAGGTGGTTCCGGTAGCCGAGGAAGCTGGTGTGAAAATGGTAATACATCCCGATGATCCGCCTTACAGTATTCTGGGGCTGCCAAGGGTGGTGAGCACTGCCGCCGACGTGGAAGCTTTGGTGCAGGCTGTCCCTTCACTGAGCAACGGCTTGTGCTTCTGCACAGGCTCTTTTGGCGTGAGACCAGACAATGACCTGCCGGGAATAGTGCGGCAGTTTGCAGACCGCATCTATTTTGTGCACCTGCGCAGTACACAGCGGGATGAATTTGGAAACTTCTACGAGGCCAATCACCTGGAGGGTGATGTGGATATGTATGCTGTGATGAAAGAGCTCATCACCATTAACAGTAAGCGGGAGCAGCCCATCCCGTTCCGGCCAGACCACGGCCACCAGATGCTTGATGACCTGCACAAGGTTACCAACCCCGGCTATTCTGCCATTGGCAGGCTGCGGGGGCTTGCAGAGTTGCGGGGACTGGAAATGGGTATAGAAAGAACGATGTCAGACAAATAAAGAATACTCCTATGAAGGAAGAAAGCCTGGTTACGCCCGCTGCTGCAAAGCGCCGGCACCTGCAGCCGACTAACAGTTTTATGAGTGAGGATTTCCTGCTGCAAACAGAAACAGCAAGGTTGCTATACCACGAGTACGCGAAGGACCAGCCAATCATAGATTACCACTGCCACTTATCGCCAAAGGCCATAGCAGAGAATAAAACGTTTGCCAACATGACGGATATTTGGCTGGCGGGCGATCATTATAAATGGCGGGCGCTGCGGACGCTGGGAGTAGATGAAAAAAATATCACAGGCGATGCCACAGACGAAGAGAAGTTTCTGACCTGGGCGAAAGCTGTTCCTCACACCATGCGCAACCCCTTGTACCACTGGACGCACATGGAGCTGAAGAACCCTTTTGGTGTAACAGAACTGCTGTCGGAGGCAAATGCGCTGCAGGTGTATGCCCACTGTAACGACCTTTTACAGAAGCCGGAATATACTCCAAGAGGCTTGCTGCAGCATTTTGATGTGAGAATGGTCGGCACCACCGACGACCCAACCGACAACCTGCAGTATCACCAGCAAATAGCCACCTCCGATTTCAACATAAAAGTGCTGCCTTCTTTCCGACCAGACAAGGCTTTAAATTTAGCAGGAGGGGAGGCTTTCAGGAGCTATCTCCAAAAGCTTTCTGAAGCCAGCGGAGTGGCTATTAATAGTATAGATACCTTACTGGAGGCGCTGCAGCAGCGGGTGGATTATTTTCATGCCAACGGCTGCCGCGTTTCAGACCATGGCTTGTCGTTCATGCCTTTTAGCAGCACCAGCAGCGGGAAACTCGACTCAGTATTTTCTTCCGTTGTGAACGGAGACGACCAGGACGCTGCTGCGCACGAGCAGGAGTTTGCAAATCTGGTATTGATGGAGCTTTGCAGGATGTATCATCAGAGGGAATGGGTGCAGCAGTTTCACCTGGGTGCGCTGCGCAACAACAACACGCGCATGCTGCAGGTGAACGGCCCGGACACAGGCTACGACTCCATCGGCGATTTCCCGCAGACGTCTAGCATGTCTGCCTTTTTCAATGCTTTAGAAAAAGAAGATAGCCTTGCTAAAACAGTTATCTACAACCTAAATCCTGCTGACAACGCTGCTTTTGCCGCTATGACAGGCAATTTTCAGAGCCCCGGTATAAGAGGCAAAATACAGTTCGGCTCTGGCTGGTGGTTCCTGGATCAATTGGAAGGTATGAAAGACCAGATGAACACCTTGTCTAACATGGGCCTCATCAGCTGCTTCATTGGTATGCTCACAGACTCCCGTTCCTTTTTATCATTCCCAAGGCACGAGTACTTCAGAAGGCTGTTGTGCAATATGTTCGGAGATGACATAGAGCAGGGGCTTTTGCCTGCTGACCTTCCGTGGATAGGAAAGATGGTGCAGGACATCAGTTACCATAATGCTAAGAACTATTTTACTTTTTAATTAAGTATAGTCCGAGTCTTTTAACTTGTGCTGGGTATGGTGAGGCCGCTGGCTGTGAAATACAAATGAAGTTGCGTTGCCAAAACCGGATGATAAATACCTGGTAGTGTAAACCCATCCCTACCCCTCCGGGGAAGGGAATCTCTACACGAGTGTATTCCCCTCCTCGGAGGGGTAGGGGTGGGTTCTTTCAAACTCAGTTATAAAAGTTTCACCTGAGCAAAGTGGCCGGAATCGCGGAATAGCAGACAACAGCGATGCTGCGCGCGCTACGAATGGCTTGAAGAAAATAAAGATTAACAAACACTATGGAAAAGAAAGTTGTACGGGCCGGAATAATTGGCTCAGGCTTCGCCGCCAAATTTCATTACGAAGCACTGCAGCGTGTTTTCAGTGCGAAAGTGGAAATTGTCGGCGCATACTCACCATCCCCGGGTAACCTGCAGGCATTTACAATACAGCGTAACCTGAAAGCTTTCGACAGTCTGGAGCAATTGATGGAGCAGTCTGATGTGATTCATGTCTGCACACCGCCTGTGACGCATGAGCCTATTGTGGTAGCCGCATTAAAACTGAACAAGCATGTTATTGTGGAGAAGCCGTTTACCGGCTACTTTGGCGATGGGAGTGAGCATTTCAGTGGAGATACTTTCTCGCGGGAAGAGGGACTGGAACAAACGCTGAAAAGCATCAGCAGGATGCTGGAGGCGGAGAAGGCAAGCGAAGGCGTGATTATGTATGCGGAGAACTGGGTTTATGCCCCTGCCATACAGAAAGAGCGGGAAGTATTGGAGAAAACAGGTGCTCAGATCATCTGGATGCATGGCGAAGAATCCCATTCAGGATCGCATTCTTTAGCCTATGGGCAGTGGAAGCTTTCCGGTGGCGGATCCATGATCGGGAAAGGCTGCCATCCTTTATCTGCGGCCATCTACCTGAAGCACGTGGAAGGGCGGGCACGCGATGGAAAACCTATCCGGCCGCAGTCGATCTCCGCGCGAACCCATGCCATCACCCGCATGCCAACTTTCAAGGATGAAGGCCACCTGAGAACAATCTATAAGGACATTGAAGACTTCGCCCAACTGCATGTTGTGTTTGAAGACGGTACTATTGCTGATGTGTTTGCAAGCGAACTGGTATTGGGCGGGGTGCATAACTGGATAGAGGTAAACACCAACAACCACCGCACCATCTGTAATATTCACCCTAACAATGCCATGCAAGCCTATACTCCGTCAGAGCATTATTTCAAAGATGTATACGTGGTCGAGAAAACGGAAACGAAGCAAGGTTGGTCGTCTATGTCGCCGGATGAAGCCTGGTTTGCCGGCTACCAGCACGAGATGGACGCTTTCTATAAGTCTGCTGCCTATGGCGAGCCGGTAGAAAGCAACAGCAGCCTGGCCGCCGATGTAATTGCTACTATCTACGCCGGCTATGTCTCCTCGGAGCGAAAAGGAGCGGAAGTAGCCATTACTATACTATAAAGACGTCTCGCAATAACTGCGAAAAAGTCCCCCTTTGAAGGGGGTAGGGGATGAGAGGCGGCTGGGAGTACTAAATTGCTGTGGCTTGATTAGAAGTAGCCTCAGAAAGAGTAAATTGATGATGGATCACAGGTGTGATTAATATCAATCCCCTTAATAGAGAAACAAAAATCGAAGGACATTTTGAGGAGAAAGCAGGCAGCAATCAAATAGCACCACGAAAGCAACAGACGCAGATTTAACACCATATCAACAGAAATCAGATTCATACCATGGGAAAAACGCAACTAACCGATACCGGCACCGGGTTAACAGAAAAAGCGAAAGTGGGCAATTACCGCTGGGTCATCTGCGCTCTGCTGTTCTTCGCCACCACCATCAACTACATCGACAGGCAGGTGATTGGCTTGCTGAAGCCGACCCTCGAAGCGCAGTTTAACTGGACGGAGCTCGACTATGGGTACATCATCATGTTTTTCTCTGCCTCCTATGCTATAGGGTATGTCATATTCGGCAGTGTCATCGACAGGATAGGGACGAAGCTGGGTTATTCCATTTCTGTGGTTGTCTGGAGTATTGCCGCTATGCTACATGCCGCGGCCCGCTCCACGCTGGGCTTTGGCCTTGTAAGGGGCTTGCTGGGCCTGGCAGAGGCCGGTAACTTTCCGGCAGCTGTAAAAGCGGTAGCGGAGTGGTTCCCGAAAAGAGAGCGTGCTCTGGCTACTGGTATTTTTAACTCCGGGACCAGCATTGGAGCAGTAGCCGCCCCGCTGCTGGTGCCCTGGATCCTGGGTGCATATGGCTGGCAGGAAGCCTTCATCATTACCGGGGCTTTGGGATTTGTTTGGTTGATATTCTGGTGGTTCATGTATGAAATTCCTTCCCGCCATAAAAAAATAACGCCTGAGGAATACGCTTTTATTCACATTGATAATGAGCCCGCCTTAACAGAAACAGCAGGTTCCTTAAAGTGGAGCCGCCTGCTCCAGGTAAAGCAAACATGGGTGTTTATTGTGGGCAAAGTGTTAACTGATCCGATATGGTGGTTTTTCCTGTTCTGGCTGCCATCCTATTTTGCTACCACCTTTAACCTGGATCTCACCAAGCCAAGCCTACCGCTGGCAGTTGTGTATACCGCAACCACCTTTGGCAGTATTGGCGGCGGCTACTTGTCATCTCACCTCATTAAGCGGGGGTGGCCGGTGCTCAAAGCAAGGAAAACCACCCTGCTCATTGTGGCTTTTGTGGTGCTGCCTATCATGACGGCAAGGTACGCGACAGACATCTGGGTGGCTGTAGGCATTATCAGTCTGGCGGCAGCCGCGCACCAGGCCTGGAGCACGAATATCTTTACCATAGTTTCGGATATAGTACCTAAAAGAGCCGTCAGTTCTGTTGTGGGCATCGGAGGTATGTCTGGCTCCATTGCCTCTACCTTTTTCCCTTTGTTCGTAGGCTGGCTTCTGAATTATTACGAGGTGCTCGGGAACATTGGTGCCGGGTATAACATCCTGTTCATCATCTGCGGTTTTGCTTACCTGCTGGCCTGGCTGATTATACACCTGCTCACTAAAAGTATGAAGCCGCTGGAGTTGTAGGAGAGGAAAAAACCTAAAAGAACGTTATCTGTTTGAAAGACTGATGGTAAAAGTGAAGAGCATACATAATCACCTGCCCTTCTAAGGAGGAGAGTTCTCCCTGCATGTGTGGTTCCCTTCGGGGAGCAGCAGGGGTGGGTTTAAGTATAATTTGAGCGGGCTTTATCCTTATCCATTCTGTCGCCTTACTTGCTAAACTGAATTGAATTAATAACAATGAGAAAATATCTGTATCCCTTTCTTCTACTGGTCATGGCGTGTTTCCTGGTTTACTGCCAAAGCAGCAAAACGAATAACACTGAACAGGCTACGGCTACTCTGGAAGAAGGAAGCAAACCCCTGGCTGCCCAGTTTAGCCTTGATTCATCTCCTGTTGTCTCTCCTGCAGCATCGCTCGGCCTGATGCAGGTAGCTGATGGCTTTGAGGTGAAACTGGTAGCTTCAGAGCCCCTTGTAACTGCTCCCGTTGCGATGACCTTTGATGATGAGGGGCGCATGTGGGTGGTGGAAATGGAAGGCTATATGCCCGATACGGCCGGAACCGGGGAGGAAATCCCGAGTGGTAAGATTGCTATTCTGCAAGATACAGACAAAGATGGTGTAGCAGATAAACGGACCGTGTTCCTGGATTCGCTGGTATTGCCAAGAGCTATAGCCCTTATTGACAATGGCATCCTGGTGGCGGAGCCGCCATACTTGTGGTACTACGAAATAAACAACGGCAAGCCAGGCAAAAAAACACTGGTCGATGATGCCTATGCAGTAGGGGGCAACGTGGAGCACCAGCCTAATGGGCTTTTCCGGGCCATGGATAACTGGATTTACAACGCCAAGTCGACCAAGCGCTACCGGAAGGTTGGAGACAAGTGGCTGATAGAGCCAACGCACTTCCGGGGCCAGTGGGGCATTACCCAGGATAATTATGGCCGGCTCTACTACAATACCAACCCTTCTAACGTGCTGGGCGATTACTTCGCGCCGGGTTTTGGCGCTACAAACAAAAACCAGCGTGGTGTTGCCGGCTACAACGAAAGAATAGTAGCCAATAACAAGGTTTACCCCATCAGGCCTACCCCCGGCGTGAACAGGGGGTACATGGAAGGTGTTTTAGATGACAGCCTGCGCCTGGTGAATTTTACCGCTGCCAACGGACCGGTAGTGTACCGGGGCGATTTGTTCGGGGACACCTATGCCTGGAACGCCTTTGTGGCAGAGCCAGCGGGTAACCTCATCAAGCGCAATATCCTGAGCGAGAGCGGCTATGTTACAGGCGGTGAGCAGGCGTACCAGGGGAAAGAGTTCATTGCAAGCGTGGACGAGCGTTTCCGGCCGGTAAACCTGTACAACGGTCCGGACGGAGCCTTGTACATCGTTGACATGTACCGCGGTATTATCCAGCATAAAACGTACCTGACCCCCTACCTCAAAAATGAAATAGCCCTCCGGAATTTAACACAGCCTTTAGGCTATGGTCGCATCTACAAGGTTGTTCCTGAAAACAAGACGGCTAAAATGGTGACGCTGCCGGATGCTCCTGAGCAACTGGTGCAACTGCTGGGGCATGCAAATGGATGGGTGCGGGACAATGCGCAGCAAAAGCTCATAGACCGAAATTTTACACAAGCTATCCCGGCTTTACGACAGGCAGTAAAAGAGACAGACAACCCCCTGCAGGTAATGCACGCACTCTGGACACTGGAAGGATTGGGAGCACTGAAGTCTGAAGAGGTACTTGCCCTGCTAAAGCAGCCAGTATGGCCTTTACGGATGCAGGCATTAACTGCGTTGCCTTCTGTGCTGAACAAGGCAAATTACAAGCAATATGTGCCGGTGCTGGAGCAACTGGTAGCCAGCAACGATACACTGGCAGCACCCTATGTGGCATTCCTTGCAAACCACATCCAGCCATTCGACAAGGTATCAGCGAACAACTTGTTACAAAAAGTAGCTCAGAAGTACCCTTCAAATGAATATGTAGCCGATGCCGTTATAAGCAACCTGCAGGGCCGTGAAGAAGCGTTCCAGGAAGAACTACTGGCGCTGGCGCCTGATACTGCCTATACCATAAACAAGCAGTTGGCGCGGGTGGTAACAAATATCAGAGATGCCCGCGCAAGCCGGAGCCCGGAAGCGCTGCTAAAGGAGTTTCCGAAAGGTGTGGCGATGTATACCCGGTCCTGCCAGACGTGCCATGGCGCAGACGGCAATGGTGTCAAAGGCCTGGCGCCTCCTTTGAACAAATCGGAGTGGGTAACAGGCGACAAAGACAAACTGGTATCCATTGTGTTATATGGCCTGACCGGACCGGTAACAGTAAACGGCCACCTGTATAAAGCGCCGGAAATAAATGGCGATATGCCGGGTATTGGCTATGACAAATCGTTGCCTAACGAAGACGTGGCGCAGCTGCTCAGCTACATCCGGAAATCGTGGCAAAACGACGCCAGTAAAATTACTGCTGAGGAGGTTACCAAAGTAAGGCAGCGTTTAAGTGACCGCCAAAGGGCTTTCACCGTAGAGGAATTGAATAAAATACAATAAGTATTCGTATTTTGAGTTCCTGAAGTCCTTTAGATGCCTGGCACCGGTTGGCTCTGTTCAGGAGCATAACCTTGAACAGCACAGCAAATAACCCGTTTTGTTGGTGCCCAGCTTTACTTCAGTAAAGACAAGCGTTATGCAACTCACAAGACTGATATTCGTGCTAATGCTGCTGTGCTCCTGCGCCACACAACGTGGGGCTGAGAAATTCTTTGACAAAAACCCGGAAGAACTGGCGGAATACGTGGATAAAAACACAGCGTACACGGAGGAGTATGGGAAAGCTTATGCTGCCAAACATTTCCCCGCAAAGCTCTCTCCGCAACTACCTCCCCCTGCCACAGAAAGGGAGCAGCTGATTGTGCCCGGCAGGCTAACACCATGGCCAGTGCCGGAGCAAAGAACGAAGTATGTGCCAGTTCCGCGTACCAGAGACTGCCCTGAATGTCTTCCTGTTCGCATTACTCAAACAGTTCTCCTGCCAGACACTGCCAGACTGGATGCCTTGCTGGCAGAACTGAATGAAGAGTCCGTAGCGCATAGTGAAACAAGGCAGCAGCTAAAGAAAACAGAGGTTGAACGTGATTTCTGGCAGGAAAAGAACCGGAAAAAATTCTGGACTCTGATAGCGATGGTCATATTCGCTGTACTGTACCTGATTTTCAGGCTACTGGCTTCCCGTGTCCGCGAGACCTGAGCCCGTACACTTTTCATTGTTTGAGAATAAACGCAAAAGCCCCTTCCTGCAGGAAAGGGCTTTTGCGTTTATTCTGACCACGTACATGAAAAAAAGGAAAGGGAATAATTTGTTTTAAATATATTAATACTATATATTTTAGAAGGATTCATCATCACCCTGCACCACACGTCTTATCTATGGCGATAGTTATTTTTTTTATTGGCACAATACTCATAATGGGTGTTCTATGTGGCGCCCTCGCCTTGTTACTGAGCTTTGAAGAAGAGCCGCAAACAGAACCAAAGGTCATTCCACCCTTTTATCCTGAACTTTCAAACCTTGCCGTTCCGGAACGGAAGGCGGTGCCAGGGAGCGGTTTGGAAAGTAAGCCAATAGCTCATCCCCAAACTTTTGTACCCCAGCTTATACCTGTGCAGGCAGCAGATAGCCTGAAAAGCGTATAGGTATTTGAACTTTGCTTGAAAGGAATTCAGCTTTTCTTTTCTGATTATTCCTGTTCCAGAACCTCAGCTTTCTCGTATTCTGCTTCAAATTCATTTGTAGTCAGGTCGTCTTTGCTTATCCAGTTCTCTGAAGTCAGGATTTTATAGTGGTTTCCATCCGTCTGCTTGAGTTCCCACAGGATATCATCCGCTTCCGGGAAAGGTTTATTTCCTGCCATCTGCTCACTAAACAGCCTATTAACAAGATTCCTGTCTGAAAGACCTGCACCCAGTAATTTCAGAACCATTTCCTTTGGATATGCAGCTTCACTGGTTTCTTCTGAAGCTGTGAAGCTGCAATCAATAACTGTGGCCTTGGTGTTGGGGAATTTGCCGTTGAAAGCCTTGTACAAGAGCTGATTGATATGAAATAAGGTAGCATGCAGGCTGATCTCAGGATATTCCTCCACCACCTTGTCCAGTAACATATCGTTGGAAATCTGCTGTATCTGGCCGTCGTTCAGGTGGTCGCTGAGTTTGTATTCCAGAAAGATAGCGGCGGCTTCATTTGGCTCATAGTCCGTGATAGCCATCAGGAGCAGCTCATTTAAGGTGTCTTTTGCCGCATTTGCTGCATCCGGGTAGTTAAATTTTTCAAGTAACTGAATATAATCCTCCGTCGACCAATAGCTAGCTATTTCCTCTACTGTGGTGGCGTCGGTAATTTTTATTTTGAATTTCATGGGGAGCTAATCTTAAGATGTGAATGCTGTTAAGCTTGCATGTAAGCGAGTGGGAGCATGTTTTTTTCGTTCTGATTCGAAAAGGACAAACTATGAACATGCGCGTAGTAATAGAAAGATATAAAGGCGCTTTAAGTTCAACTTTATATGGTGCGACCTCCATAACTTATTGTTCTTTGTGCTTATCTCATCTCCTGCCACCATATAAACAGATGGTACAAAAGCGACAAAAAAAGGGTGATTCGCGCCAGCAGTGACAAACACATTAGTTTATATTCTATATTCACAGTTTACCGAGGTGTGGCTAAAACAGACGCAGTGAATTTTATGGTGCCTGAAGTACATGAGCCGTGCAGTAGCCTTCCTTCAAAGGGTAGAAATCGTCTCATTCTACATATTTGTCATCCTGTTAAGGATCTTGTGGGCGAGTCGCGAAAGCTTAACCTCCCGGGGGTAGGGGCCCTCTATTTCTATCAGGTTCCTTAACAGAATGACAGTAAATCAACTTCATACTCTTAAAATGAAGCGATTCATCCCTTCAAAGGGGGACTTGTTCACAGATAGAACTTTCTGCCTGGTGGCTTTCCTGAAGTCTTATGTAGAAAGGAGGGTCATACTGCTGACATCAATAAGTAGGGGTGGGCGCTAAAGGGTGAAGCAAAAACAAGTTCGGTTAACACCTGTTGTAATCGTTGTCTTTCCTAAATAAATGGCGAAATCAAAAAAGCTTAAGAATGTAACCGTCAGCCAGGTGTTCAAAACCATCATCTGGCCCCGGAAAAAGTACCTCGGTATTGGGCTGGTCCTGATCATCATCAGCCGCCTGGCGGGCCTGGTGGTACCTGGCGCCAGCAAATATCTGATAGATGATGTCATTCCGAACAGGGACATGTCGATGCTGAAATGGCTGATCCTGGCAGTGGCAGCAGCTATTGTCATCCAGTCTGTCACGTCCTTTGCCCTGACGCAAATACTGAGTGTAGAAGCGCAGCACCTCATTTCCCAGCTAAGGGCGAAGGTGCAGCGGCACATCATTCAGCTTCCCATCCGTTTCTTCGACAATACAAAAACCGGTGAGCTGGTTTCGAGGATTATGACGGATGTGGAAGGCGTAAGAAACCTGGTTGGGACAGGTTTTGCCCAGATGATAGGAGGGGTGCTCACTTCGCTTATTTGCCTGGGCCTGCTTATTTATATCAGCCCGCTGATGACCGCCTTTGTTTTAATTCCTGTCGCTATTTTCGGTGTCATCTCTTTAAAGGCTTTCGGAAAAATAAGGCCTATTTTCAGGGACCGCGGCGTCATCAATGCAGAAGTAACCGGGCGGCTGACAGAGACTTTGGGGGGCGTACGCGTGATAAAAGGATTCAACGCGGAGGCGCAGGAGATTAAAATATTTGAAGCGGGCGTTACCAGGCTTTTCCTGAACGTGAAGGAAAGCCTGGTCACCACCAGCCTGGTAACCAGTGCGGCTACCTTGTTACTGGGGCTTGCTTCGGCAGGCATTATGGGGATAGGTGGTTACCAGATCATGAACGGTGAACTTACATACGGCGATTTTGTGTCCTATACGCTTTTCCTGGGTTTCCTGATTGCGCCTATACTTCAGATGAGCAACATCGGGAGCCAGTTTACAGAAGCATTCGCCGGGCTAGACCGTACCGAAGAAATTCTGAACACGCCTCTGGAAGATGATGGCGGACACAGGACCTTAAAACTGGAGCATATACACGGCGATGTCGTCTTTGACAGGGTGTCTTTTGCCTATGAGGAAGGAAAAGAAGTAGTGAAGGAAATCAGCTTCAAGGCGCCTGCCGGTTCTGTTACTGCTTTGGTGGGAACATCCGGCTCAGGGAAAACTACCATTGCCGGGCTGGCTGCTTCATTCCTGAATCCGGATTGCGGCACCATTACAGTAGATGGCCACGACTTGCAGAAAATAAGCCTGCAGAGCTATAGGAGCAAGTTGGGCGTCGTGCTGCAGGACGACTTTCTGTTTGAAGGCACCATCAGGGAAAACATCATCTTCCCACGCCCCAATGCCACCGAAGAGCAGGTACAGCAGGCCGTAAAAGCAGCCCACGTGCAGGAGTTCACTGACCGGTTCCCGGAGGGCCTGAATACTTTGATTGGGGAACGCGGTGTAAAGCTGTCGGGAGGCCAGCGGCAGCGCATCGCGATAGCCAGGGCCGTGCTGGCGGACCCGCGCATCCTGATCCTGGATGAGGCGACCTCTAACCTGGATACAGAGAGCGAAAGCCTGATACAGGCTAGCCTCAAGACACTGATGCAGGGACGCACCACCTTTGTCATTGCCCACCGCCTCAGCACCATCCGCCAGGCCGATCAGATTCTGGTAATCGAACAGGGTAACATTGCAGAGCAGGGAAAACATGAAGAACTGCTGGAGAAGAAAGGAAGGTATTACCAGCTTTACACATATCAGGCGCGGATTTAAATTAAGGATTCTCAGGTTTGTTACGTATGCTGTGGTTTCCCAGAGGGAAAGGAGTATTCTCCACCATTTCACTGGCGCAGGTTTGAAAACCTGTGCCAGTGAAATGGTGGATATTGGTGCTATAGGCCCGGAAAAGCCTTCTCTATAGCCATTTCTTCCGCTTGAAGTACCACAGGAATGCCATGGATGAAATGACCATGAGCACGAGCGCAAATGGATAGCCGAATGTCCACTCCAGTTCGGGCATGTGCTCGAAGTTCATTCCGTAGATACTGGCAATGAGGGTAGGGGGCATGAATACAACGGTTACCACCGTAAAGATTTTGATAACCTGGTTCTGCTCAATGTTCACCAAACCCAGGAAGGTATTCTGCAGGTACTCCAGACGCTCAAAGCTAAACTGCGTGTGCTGAAGCAGGGAGTTAATGTCTTTGAGGATAATACGCAGGCGTTCTTTCTCTGGCTCATTTACCAGGAAGCTCTTCAGCAGAGAAGAAACCAGGCGCTGCTTATCCACGATGCTGCCACGTATGAGAATGGTATTTTCCTGCAGCTCCGTTATCTGGATAAGTACCTCCTCTTCAATGGATCGTTCTTTCACCAGCTTACGGCTGACTTTATTCGTGAAGCGTGACAGGAACTCAATAAAGTCAGCATCCAGGTCGGTCTGGGTTTCGAGCAGGAGCAGCCAGATCTGAAGTGCTTTGTTGTTGGTGGTCGTGAAGGTCTTGAGTTTGCGCACTGTTTCGGCAAAAGACTTTAAGTCACCGTGCCGGAGTGTGAAAAGAATGTCATCTTTGAAAATAAATGACACCTGCCTCGTGTTATAAGACGTGCCCTCCTTCACCACAAAAGCACTGTTTGCCTCAAAGCCGGTACTGTCTTCGTAAAAGCGGGAACTGCTCTCAATCTCCGCAGCTTCCTGTGGCGTGAAAAATTCTATCCCGTAGAAATCCTCGACCTGTTTCTGTTCCTCCGGTGTAGGCCCCTGCAAGTCAATCCAAATAGTTCTACCCGGGCAATCGGTGTTTAAATTGTCAGGATTCTTATCCCAGCACAGCTCGTTTCCCTGTATATAAAAGCTCCTGATCATGGGTGACTACTCTATTAACTCTGTTTAAAAAGAATTTGGCAGGCAAAGGTAAGCATATTAGGTGAAAGTCTCATTCGTTCGGGGTGCTGTGTAGGCGGCGGTATGCCGGTTTACTCCAGGCGCTGCTGTTCTGTCGTAAAGGGGCAGGGCTTTGCACCCTGCTTTGGCACTGGTAAGGGGTCCGTGCTGGAATTAACCCCAAAAGGTGAACGACCGTTTATATAGGGAAGTAATTTGTAACTAAACCTAATGAAGAGCTATGAACAGACGAGACAGAGATCGGAACGACTACGAGCATGACTACGGACGCTATGAGGGCTACAACAGGAATGATGAGCATTACCACAGCGCCAGAAATTTAACGGACACCTTCGAGCAGGAATATCAAAGCCACAGGGGCGGTAACCGGCACCACATGGATCACACCTACCACGAGGGCGATATGGGTGATGCCTATGAGCGTTTCAGGAGAGAAGGCCGAGGCTACGGAGATTATTCCGGCAACCAGCGGAACGACCGGGACCGTGACAGGTATAACGGTGGCAGCTTCAGCCGCGACAGTTACAGCAGCAACCCGGACTATGACAGAGGAGACCGTGACAGCAGCCGGGACTATGGTAACATGCGGCAGCGCTATGGCACCTCCGACCGCTACTCCTCCTCCGGCAGGGATGACTACAGAAGAGGAAGAAATGACCGGGAAAATTATTTCGGAGAAGGAGACTATGACAGAAGCTCCCGTTACAGTGGCAGGGACTACAATAGCGGCACAGGCTATTCAGGAAGTTCCGGCACAAGGGGCAGGTATGAGAGCGACCGTGACAGCAGCGGAGACAGCTGGCTCGACTCCAACCGCCGCAGCTATTTGCAGGATAGGTATTACTAGAGCACCTGATTCCCTCATAAAAAACAGCCGTTGTTTGAAGTCAACGGCTGTTTTCTTTTACAGGCAACTGCAGTATGTTAAACATGTAAACTTGGTGCTGGTATTCTTGTGCACGGGAACAATTTCACTGTCAAACGCTAAAAGATGTTAAGTTTAATTTACCCCGCACTAAAAACACGGGCTTTTGGCATGTTCAGTTGCTATCGGGGAGCAGGTGTTCGTAACAGAGTACGTTAAGTAAGTCGAGACTGGCAGCGGAAAACAACCGTTGCAGAGAACCACCACCAGTGGGTATGGATACGCGCGTGTATGTTATTTAACAGAAGCCTGTGCAACGGGCGGCACAGGAGCCGGAACTACATTCCGTATCGGCTTGGTAGACTTCAGGTAAGCAAAAATTGCTTTCAACTCTTCGTCGGTCATGTTACGGTACATATCCCAGGGCATGGGGGGCAGTATCGGCCTGCCGTTCTCCATTCCCTTTATTTTGCCTTCTCTAATGGCATAAATAAAGTTTTGCTCCTGCCAGTTTCCGATACCTGTTTTATCAGAAGTTAAGTTGGCTGCAAAAGAAATACCCCATGGGCCTACCCAGGAGGTTAAAGTCTGCGTAACGGCAAGTCCTTTTTTCTGTACTTCCTGCCGGTCAATGTCGGGCGGTGGCATTTTAGCAGGGTGCCCTGAGAGGGCTAAGGAAAAGTCCAACACCGGGCCTTTGTCCGTCATTTTCTTTGGTGTGTGGCAGTCATGGCAGCCAGCTATCAGCACCAGGTGCTCCCCATACTTTATCTGGCTCTCAAACCCGCCGTATTTGTTCTGCTGCGGACCCTCCTGAACGACAGGGTTTACTGCAGCCTGTTGCATGCGATCTTCAGTGCGTGCTTCCGTACATTGCGTAAAGAGGCCAATACCTGAGAGCAGCAGAAGATAAGCGAAACTCCTTCTCTTGTCCATAGTAATTTTTAGTTAAGGTGTTGATAACTAATACCTTGTATAAGATAATGTAATCTTGGTATCTTTAAAAAGGGTAGCGGGCATATTGCGTGTACTATCAAAAAGTCTGGGTGAAAGCAAGCTTTTTCTATACAGAATACCGGAGCTTTTAATACAGGAATCAATATATAAAGGGGCTTCCCTCACGCTTTTCTACCTGCTGTAGCGTAATGTTTGTGGAGGTGGCCCTATATACTTGTAGCCAAGCTTTTCTGGTGAAAGCGTTTTGGTTGTGCAATGGAAAGGAGGCACGAACTGCATGTTTGCGCCAGTGGTAGAACCAGCTTAAGCAGTATCTAAAGCTTTACTGATTTATCTCACATAGAATAATTGTTAGAAACTGCGACTTTTTGCCTTGTGCTGTGTCTAATGCATGAATGTTAAACCAAAAGCATATGCCAGGAAATCCGGAAGAATTTTTAAGCCTGTTAAAGCCACATTACCGCGATGCCCTACAGTACTGCCGGGCGCTGTGCCGCGACCCGCACGAGGCACAGGACCTGCTGCAGCAATCGCTGGTAAGTGCCCTGGAGAAAGCCTCTCATCTTCGGGAGCCGGACAAGTTTAAGTCGTGGTACTTTAAAATCATTACCCGCACTTTTTATACCCAGCGTCGGAAAAAGTTCTGGTCGCGGTTTTTGCCACTGGGCCCCCCTTACCAAGAACTCCCACTGCCCGCTGTGTTTGAAGAAGAACCCGGGAACGAGCGCCAGGCACTTCTGTTGCTGGCCTTGCAGGAACTGAAACCAAAAGAACGTGCTGCCATCTTACTTTTCGAGATAGGGGAGTTCTCCATACAGGAAATCGCCGACATACAGGAAGAGAAGAGCCTGTCGGCAGTAAAATCGCGGCTCAGCCGGACGCGGCAGAAGCTGAAGACGTCTGTCATAGACGCTGAAAAAAAAAGAAGTTTAACCCCCATGCTTACAGGAGATTTAAACCATGAAACAGAAAAACTTGCCGCAGCCTACCTCGGCCGCCGATAATACTAGCGCTGAAATGAAAGCGTACTGGCAAACCATCCGGAATACCGATCATTCAAATTCCTTTTCTAAAACATCACACTGGGTGCGCCACCGTGAACACCCTGCTACTGTCAGCCACTCCATCCCTGAAAAGATGCATGTCCGTCTCGCTGGCCTGAAGTTCAGGATGGCTTACATCGTGCTGGCGCTACTGTTGGTAGTGGGTGCCTGCAATTACCCGGTAGAGGTGAAGGAACCCCTTGCCACGGTGTTGCGCTGGGAAGTGAAGGCCGATGACAAAGCCGCTGTAAATGCTATGAAACAGATCAGCTGGTTGCAGCAGGGACCACTTCTGGTAGAAGAAATAAACCTGAATGGAAACAGCTACCTGGCTTATTCTATTACTGTGCCGGATGCTGATCCCGCTGTGCTGCAAAGCTACCGGAACAGCCTGGCCGGAATAAAAGGTGTCTCTGGTTTAACCGTGTCGCCGGTTACGCATACAAGATCGCAACCATTGTATGCCGCGGCCCTGGAGAGCTTTTTTAAAATAGAAATGGATGCGACCGGTATTTCAAATGAGGCACTGGAAAAGAGCATACAGGAGCAGTTGCAGGCGCAGGGTATCCATAACCTGGCTGTGAAAGTAACAACCGGCCAGGATGGGGAGCGAAAGATAAACACCAGCATAACCGATGAGGCGGGCGAAGCATTTGGAGTGGATCTGAAAGTGAAGGACGGCAAGCGCGTGACCCATGTCCAGGAGCAGATAAAATACCTCCAACCTGGAGAAGTGCCTCCTGCCAAAGACATGACCGATGCGGAAATAAAGGCCTTTGTCATTAAAAAAAACCCTCATTTATCGCTGAAAGAAGATGAGATAGTTATAACCCGCAAACCTGGTAAAACAGAGGTGACGGTGCAGGGCAGAACAGGAGTTAAAATGAACCTCCTGTTCAAGTAGCTTCGGGTACAGCAGGCTACCCACCAATCTCAATGAACCCTAAAAAGCACAAGCGGCAAGCCTGTGCTTCTTTCTTTCCTGATGTGGCAGGTATAACAAATTAGCAACAGCAGCACGACAGCAGCTTTAATACACACCAGTTGAAGCAAATTACGCTAATGCGCGTTTTGAGCTTGAGCGAATCGTTCAGAAGGTATAATACTCCAGGACGAGGCCCCTCAGCCTGGAGAGCACAGAGTAGCACAATAAAACAGTAGGTTTGATGTCGCTGTCTAAACTGTTGCTACGCCAGCTTAGACAGAAAAATGTTATCACTCCTATGTACAGCTGCGTAGGCGCAAGCAAAAAGCGCGTACAGGCATCAGTTACAAACGCATACTGCGTTCCTGATTATCAGCAGCAATTGGATTTATATATCTCCGCCTTTCAGTCGCCCTTTAGCTGAAACATGATATTCTGATTTACCTTGATGATGCCTCTTTTGGGCCTGTCGAGGTCGATGATGATAAAGACCACCAGGCAGATCAGGAACGTCATCATCATGGCCGGGATAAAGGTTCTCTTTCTTCCCAGGCCGCTGCCGTAGCCCATCAAGGCCCCGGACATAATGAAGACTATAAATAAAAGAAACAAAATAACCTCCGGCACATGCAGCTGGAGCATGGCGTTGCGCTCCCCCTGCGCATCAATCATGTTGTTCAGCGAGGTGATAAAAAAGCCTGTGGTTACGGGCCGCGGGTCAATACGCGCCGCCTTTACCGCGTTTATCCAGATGTCGCCCTGAAGTTTCTTTGTCTCATCATCCAGGTGCGGTTTCTCCATAACTGAGGCATCGTTTGAGTTGCTCACACCCAGGCGCAGGTTAATATAGCGCTGGAGCAAGGCATGGGTCACGGTATCGTAGGGCTGCGGCAGGAGCTGGGTTCTGAGCAAGGTAGTGCCGATGGCATTTGCCTCGTGTATAACGGCCTGGCTCCTGTTGTTGTAGCGCTGCAGCGCCATGTTAAAGGTAAAGCCAAGTATAAGTGCCAGCAAACCCAGAGTGCCCGCCTGTATGGTGTTTGTCTGCGTTTTTACATCTGTATCCGTCTTGCTCTGGTAGTAGTGGCCCAACCGGTAGCCTGCCTCATGCGCCAGCAGGATCAGGAAAAACAGGATAGTGACAATGACGATACTGTTCTGGTTATACATGATTTCTTTCGGTGTATCCATGTTACATCATCCAGGCAAGATGTAATCTGTCACAGCTGTACCAGTTGCGGCTAAGCTGTATACGGATAATCCTACTGGGTGTAGCAGGTATGGGGAAATGCGCCTGGGGTAGTGCCGGCGGTCCTGCCTGCCATACCCGCCTTTTATGAGTTTTCATACCCGCGCAGGTAAAAACACTGTCCCCTTCGTGCTCCAGGTAAATAACCTGAGGCAGGAAAACCTTGTGTCCGGGGAGTAGCCTCGCAGGGGTAGGAGTGGGTGCAGTTTAAAATCGTGAATATATTACGACTTATACTATTTGAATTAATTCTATGGTGAAACTTATATCATTCCGGGTTTGTGCCGTATAAGGCTGTGTATCAGTAAGAATCAAAGTCCTAACCTTAATCGAGTTATTTATGGAAATAAACACGCTTCACTTGAAAGCCCTCAGGTACTCCCTGTTGTCGCTGGTGCTGGGGGTGGCGCTGGCTTCCTGTAGCCAGAAAACGGCCCCAACAGTATCAGGCGATGCTACAGCCACTGCTGGAACAGTGACAGAAAAGGAAGTTACTGATTCAGAATTGCCTGCTGTTCCTGTATTTGAAGTTCCTGTAGAATATTACAAACTGGACAATGGGTTGAAAGTAGTGCTGTCGCCTGACGAGACTGCCCCTGTTGCCACGGTGGCTGTGTACTATAACATTGGCTTCCGGGTAGAGCCAAAAGACCGCACCGGTTTTGCGCACCTGTTCGAGCACATGATGTTCCAGGGGTCAGATAACCTGGGCAAGATGGAGTTTATCCAGCTTGTGCAGAAAAACGGCGGCGTATTGAATGGCAGCACCCGGTTCGACTTCACCAACTATTTTGAAACTGTGCCAGCCCATAAACTGGAGACTGTGCTCTGGGCAGAAGCAGACCGGATGAGGGGCCTCAACATTACGCAGGAGAACCTGACAAACCAGCAGGGGGTGGTAAAGAACGAGGTGAAGGTAAACGTGCTGAATCAACCGTACGGTGGCTTTCCTTGGCTGGACATGCCCCAGTATGCGAACAAGAACTGGTATAACGCCCACAACTTCTACGGCGACCTGGAGGACCTGGACGCCGCCAACCTGGAGGACGTGAAGTCGTTCTTCGACACCTATTACGCTCCGAATAACGCTGTGGTGGTAGTGGTAGGCGATTTTGAAATAGAAGAGGCAAAGGAATGGATTCAGCAGTATTTTGGAGACATTAAGTCTTCTGAGGTGCCCCCTATACCTGATCTGAAGGAGCCACGGCAGGAAAAAGAGCAGCGCTTTACAAAAGACGACAAACTGGCAAACCGCCCTGCCCTGGCTTTTGCCTATCATATGCCGGAAAAGAACACGCCGGAATATTATGCCATGGGCCTGCTGGACCAGATCCTGCTGCAGGGCAACGACAGCCGCCTGTACCAGGCGCTGGTGCAGGAGCGGGGTTATGCGGGCTCTGTGGATGGCGGCATTAATGCCTTCCTGGGGAACATGTTCAACTACAACGGGCCTATGCTGTGGATGGGCAGCCTGATACACGATAAAAGCGTGTCAGCAGACTCTATTGTGAGCGTGCTGGACCAGGAAATACAGCAGCTGCAGGAGAATGGCATCAGCCAGGAACTGCTGGACCGGGCCATCGTGAAAATGCGCTCCTCGCTCTACGACCAGATGAGCGGCGGTTTCGGGAAAGCGGATCTGCTGGCGAGCTTTGCCCTGTTCGATGACAACCCGGAACGCATAAACGAACTGGAGGAAGAGTTCAGGAAAATAACGCCGGAGATCATGCAGCGCACCCTGCAGGAGTACCTGCGCCCTACAAACCGAACCGTGTTAGTTGTTAACCCACAGGCACAGATATAAAGACATCAGACTATGAATAAACTACTTTCTTTCGCAATAGCTGTGCTGGTGGCATGCAGTACCATTCCTGCCACAGCACAAAAACAGACACCGCCGGAGGGAGGAACTCCACGCAATTTTACCCTGCCGGAAAAGCAGGAGTTCACCTTGCCCAATGGCGTATCGGCTACGCTGGTGCCTTACGGCAAAATACCCAAAGTAACGGTAAGTATGGTGGTAGAGGCGGGCAACGTACACGAAGGCCCGAACCAGAACGGCCTGGCTGATATTGTTGGGAAGCTGATGGAAGAAGGCACCGCCACCCGCAACGGAAAGCAGATTGCCGAAGAGGTTGCCAGGATGGGAGGTGCCCTGAACATCAGCATCGGTCCGAACCAGACCATACTGTATGGCGATGCGCTTTCTGAGTATGGCCCGGAGCTGGTGCGGCTGATGGCAGACATACTGCAGCAGCCTGCTTTCCCGGAGTCGGAGCTGGAGCGCATTAAAAATGACTTTAAGCGGCAGATGAACCTGGCACGGGCGCAGCCGGGGACGCAGGCACAAAGCAAGTACAGGGGCGCGCTGTATCCCAATCATCCATACGGCCGCGACCTGCCCACTGACAAGGAGATCGATGCCTTTACCCTGGAGCAGGTCCGTGATTTCTATCAAAAGCAGTTTGGAGCGGCTCGCACTGATGTGTATGTGGCTGGCCAGTTTGATACTGGTGCCCTGAAGGAAGCCATTACTTCTTCGCTCAGCCAGATGGAAAGAGGGCCGGCACCAGAGATACCTGTTGCGGAGCCGGTTACAAAATCAGATATGATCGTAATCGACCGCCCCGGTGCGCCACAATCCACAATCGTGATGGGCTTGCCGGTTGTGGACCCTTCGCACCCGGATTATATGGCCCTCCGCATTACCAACTCCCTGCTGGGCGGCTCTTTTGGCTCGCGCATTACCCGCAACATCCGGGAAGATAAAGGATATACCTATTCGCCCAGAAGTGTTGTGTCGGAGCGTTACAAGGTAGGAGACTGGGCGCAGATAGCCGATGTGACAACTGAGCACACCGGCAATTCCCTGAAGGAGATTGTGTACGAAATAGACAGGCTGCGCACGGAGCCACCGTCAGAAGAAGAACTGCAGGGCATTAAGAACTATGAGGCAGGCCTGTTTGTGCTGCGCAACTCCACACCAGGCGGCATTATAAGCCAGCTTAACTTCCTGGACCTGCATAAACTGCCCGATTCCTTCCTGACAAACCAGGTGGAGCGTATCCATGCCGTTACTCCGCAGCAGGTGCAGGAAACCGCTGAAAAGTACATCCGGCCAAACGACATGACCCTGGTGGTGGTAGGTGATAAAAAGCAGATTGACAAGCAACTGCAAAAGTTTCAGCAGGACCTGAAGAAGAAGCCGGCGGCACAGTAGCCTTTCTTTGTTGAAGTAGCTGAACCGTTCTGTTGCCACTGCGGGTACTTCTACCCGCATCAGTACAGGCTAAAATGTAAACGTCCCGCTGCCGGCGCAGGTTAGTTCCTGGCCAGCAGCGGGACGCTTTCATTAAAATATTCTTATCAGGTTAGCGCTTTTCGAGTTGTTTTTTTAGCTTCTCTTCCACGCTTTTCAGTAACTCATACCAGTTGTCACCTCTATCTTCCGCAAAAACATCATTGCCGGGTACACCCACACGCATGCTTACTTTTCGGGTGTCAGTCGCATGGTTTGTTTCTTCCTTAAGGTAAACATCCACTGAGTCTATTCTGGTGCCGTTGCGCTTTAGCTTGGAAATAGAATTGCGGATATGCTGTTGCACATCATCTGATATTGAAATGTCTACTGCCTGTACATCTACCTTGATGCCTTCAAAATTCTCTGTATAATTCATAAGTTCGTTTATTTGTTTGAGTTAACGGAGGGTGTAAAGCTTTACACGGCCTCTTTATGCTTACAGCTTTATTAAACGGGGAGAACCCGTTGAAGTTAGACACATTTGCTGGTGCGGGCTTGCAAAATGCGCCGCTTCTGCTGCAAAAGAAGGCTACAGCGCTAAGACAGTAGTTGCACGTGCGGGTTTGTGGCTGGTACTGTTGGTGTTGCCAGCGGGACAGCTAGAAAGAAAAGGTAAAGGTATGAACCAACAGTGCCATACTTGCTGCTGACGGTTGCTTCGAAATTTTAGAACAAGGGGAGTAGCAAGCTTCCTTCAGGCTTAGTGCAGGATTAAAGTTTGCCGTTGTTGGTGTTTTCACCAACAACGAAACGCTACAGCCTTTGCGAAAACGGCGCAAAAAAGCACTTGAAAAGAAAACTCTTACACGAAGGGGAGAGCTACAAGTATATTACGAAAAGAGTAAGATATATTGGATAATGTAACTTTATAAATTAGGGTGCTACTATGATTTATTAACAGTTTATATAATTTAAACAAGCATTGTTGTGCTATAAGCAACAAATTGAAATGTGTAAATTGTTTATTTTAAATATATAGATTTGTTTATGTAAAATGACTAGTTTTGACATTATTTTATAACCAACAAAATTTACAAGGTAGCAAATGAATAAACTCTTCCAAATATTAACGCTATGTGTGATTTCTATATCATTCAGCAGTTGTGACAAGTGTGACGGGGAACAGCCACGTGCCAGGATAATAAACAATGGCACGAAAGAGGCAAGCGTACAGATAAAAACAACTGGAGGCAACACAGAGAACCTCAATAATGTGCCTGCAGGAGCAACTTCAGATTTTAGAAATTATGCCGCTGGTGCAATAACCTTTACTATCGCAGTAGACAAAGCTGTACGTGAGGAGGTTGTTCAGATGAGTGAGTGCTATGAGTATGATATTACTGTTGACACCAACAACAATATAACCACTACTCCGAGAGATAGAAACGACTAGCCACTCTTTTAGAGTAAGTGTGTGCCCGGTAAATGCAAGTCAAAAGGGGTGGTGGTGCAGAAATTAGCACTATCACCCTTTTTATGGATTATATTGAAAGTTATAAGCAGCAGGATCCCGCCAGCGAAAGGCTACAGGAGGCCTGAAAGCATGCATTACTAAAAAATGGAATAACCTGTGAGCGTCGTCAGTCTTTCCAGGGAGGCCATGCCCCGTTCTGAATTGCCTTTGGGGTTTAGCGGCGGGCTCCAGACGGCTACAGCATAATGCCCCGGGTGCACGGCCACAATACCGCCGCCAACGCCGCTTTTGCCAGGTAAGCCTACTTCAAAACTGAACTCGCCTGCTTCATCGTAAAAGCCGCAGGTGAGCATGAGCGCATTAATGCGTTTTACCTGCTGCCCAGTCAGGAACTGCCGGTCCGAACCCAATAACTGGCCCTGGTTGGCAAACACGATAAAGGCCTGCGGCAGCTCTCTGCAGGACATGGTGATAGAGCATTGGTGAAAGTAAAAGTCCAACACGTCTTCCACATCGTTCTTCATGTTTCCGAACGACTTCAGGTAATTGGCCATGGCAAAGTTCCGGTAGCCTTCCGACTTCTCAGAGGCAGCCACAGTCTCGTTGTAGGTGATGGTGTCGTTGCCGGTTAGCTCGTGCAGGAACGTGAGAAAGGCCGCCTTAGGGTCGCTGAAATAAGACACCAGTACATCGGCCACCACCAGTGCCCCGGCATTGATGAACGGATTTCGGGGGATACCGAAATTGTCTTCCAGCAGCGACAGTGAATTAAACTTGGCGCCCGATGGCTCTACCCCAACCCGCTTCCACAGTGTATTGCCTATCATTTTCATAGCCAGCGCCAGGGAGAATACCTTCGAAATACTCTGGATGGAAAAGCACTCGTCACTGTCGCCGAAGCAAAAGCTTTCGCCCTCCAGGTTATAGAGGTGCATTCCGAATTTGTCTGCCGGCACCTTGGCCAGTTCAGGTACATAGGACGCTACCCTTCCGGTTACTTTTGTGCCGGAGAGTTCCTGCTGAATCTGGTTCAGTATCTTCTGATAATCAGTTACGTCTATTTTCATTCCTAATCGAGAGCTGGCTTTTCTGCCTCGAAGCTCCAGGCATTTTTACTCCTGTCAACGAAGTAGTGTTTTGGTTGAAATAGAAGGTGTAAGGTACTGAAGTAGTAACAGGTTGTCTAATACTTCCTGCTAGTGCGAACTTAATGTTTTATATCAAGAGGTGAAGCTGTCTAGAAGTTATAGGCACGAGTTGTAAAACCTCTCTAGTGCAGACAAACTAATCATTTTAATTTCAAGAAATAGGCAAAAGTATTTTCATACTGTTTTCTCCTTCGATCTCTTACCTTATCAGATAGTTGAAGTAAAGCTTCTGAAAATAACGGACTAGTACCTCCTAACAGGGCGATTAAATTAGGTGATAAACCTTGTATAGTTCCCAAATGGCTAGTAGCAGCTCCAACGGAAAAAGTAATAGCTCCTTTTACTATTTTCTGTAAAGTGTCTGCTTGTGCTCTTTGATATTTTTTTAAATCTGGAATAATTTTGCTATGCATGAACTTATCGACCTCTCTATCAAATGATAATCCATAATCAGATTTTATAATCTCATTTAAGTCATTAATGAACGATTTTCTTAATCTATACAGGTTAAGTAAACATCTCTCTTTATATGATACGATTTCTGGGATAGTCAAATTTCTCAAAACGCTATCAGAGATGTGTATGTCTGAGGCTTGAATTGATATCTGGCTTAAGTTAAACAAAGGAATGTTGTATGATTTCTGCCACTCTGCATTTACACCTTCTTCTTTATTCTTTTTTGATTTTTCGACTTTGTAATTAAAGAAATTATATATGTGCTGATCAAGAAATATTGGTACAAGATCATGTTCTCCACAAAGAGCCAACTTTTTATTGACTCTCGCTATAATAGAGTAGAACTGTCTGTTATAATCATATAATCTATTATTTTCTTTAGGAAACAAGTCAATGTATTTAGTACCTGGAAATATATTGACACCATACATTTTTGGGAATGAAGGGCTTGGAATGAACATCTTATTATCTTCCCTTTTCTTTTTAACTAATAAAGGTGCTAAAAAAGAAGCTGCACGCTTATCAATAGCATCATTATCATAGGCTATTTTTAAAGCAATGCTATTGCGCATGTAAAAGTCTGAGTTCTTATAGTCTAAAACTTTTAATAAGTCTCTTTTAAGCGCTAATTCAAATTTATTTAATAAGGCATCCTCATCCTTTGAATACGCCTTATCATTGAATAGGGGCAAGATGTCGGACATAACGACAGCTTGATAAGCTCCTACACGTGTATTCTCTGAGCCTCCGTAGGAATGAATTGTAGCTACTCTTAATTTATCTTCAGAAACTTCAGGTGATGGTACATTTGCGTAATGATGTAACATATCAAAGCCATTCATACTATAGATTGCAACACCATTCTTGTCAGGATAGTATGAATAACAAATTGATCCCTTCTCTAAGAAGAATAAATTATCACTAGGTGGTGTGAAATACACTTCATCAAAGATCAATAACAGTCGTTTGAGTTGAACTTCTGTTATAGGTTGGTGATGAATTACTAGACCCTTTATTCCTTTATCTAAATCAATTATCATAGCTGCTTTCTATATCATCATAAATATAGAAAAATAGGAAGCAAGTGTTTTACTAGAGCTGTATCATGAAAATAAAAGTGTTCAGCGTGTCTCATGCCTTTCAACTAATTACCATTGACTGACCTGTTCATAAATATAGTGTATGTTACTAAGCGAATCCCTAACTGGTGCAAGCTTGCAGCTCGAACCTTCACTCATACAAGAGGTAAAGCTGCGAAGTCAGAAAGTTCGTGCTAGCGGTTCAAAAGCACTAGCAGAAGTGCTTAAAAGCAGCAAAGCCACCCTCAGGCGAAGGTGGCTTTAACTACTTTTATTGACAACACTATTTTTATGCAACAGGAATCTCTTCTGCTGGTGCAGCTTCTTTTCTGCGCTTCAGGAATTTCATAACGGCCGAGCCTCCCGCTACCACAAATAGCGCTATTACTTTCCAGAACTTCAGCAGCAGCGCGAAGAAGCCTACTTTGGCTAACATCTTTCCTGCTACCAGTCCGCCAATGGTCCAGGCGGCTACTTCGTCCACTTTTGGGTCAAAGTCGAAGTAACTGTGGCCGTTTTCAAACGCTACGTTGCTCGTTACAGTGGCAATGCTTTTCTGTACTTCGGGCAGGTTGTTCATACCGGCAATGGCATTCAGCACCAGCACGCCTTTGCGCCCCAGCACCCGCACATTGTAATTTAGCGTGTTCTCGTCTGCTTCCCCGAACCTGATTTCTTTTGCCCAGTGCAGGATCTTGTTTTCGTTGTCGTAGTAAGGGGTGGAGGCCCAGCCTATCAGTTGGATGGGGTCGTATCCTTCGGCCGTACGCGCTGTGTTTTCTTCCAGTGTTTCTTCCTGCATCGTCTTCAGCAGGTCGGCATAGTCAATGTCGTTGGCGTCATCGTCTTTCACATACCCGATTTCATCAAACTCTACGTTAAAAACCCAGCTGTTCGAGTCGAGTACCCCATACTGCTCCGGCACCAGCATCCCCAGCGTCGTTTCCGTTTTCGGGTTGCCCCACAGCTCTGTCAGCACATATTCTGCCTGCTCTGCATCCAGAAACTTGAAGCCTGGTGGTACTGTAATGGTGGCAAGTCCGTCTTTTAAGCTGATGGTGCCGGTTTGGTACTGTAGCGAGTTTTCAATCTGCTGTATCTCCAGTTTCATGGAGTCAACTTCCTGGGCATAAGAAGCCACGCTGGCTAGCACCAGGAACAATAAAGTATAAATTTGTTTCATGAAAAATGGGGGATATTAAAAGGTTTAAGTGAACATTCAAATATAAAAATATAATGTTATCTCACATAAAATTTCCTTCGGAAATAGCCTAAAAATACAATTCTTCGTAAGTGGCATAGGCTTAAGAGGCATACAGGTTAAATGGAAGAGCAGGAAACGTTAAAAAAAGTATTCGGGAATGTGTTTTTCACCGCCAGCAGAACAGATGGCAACGCCTTTCTGTATGCGCAGTGGTTTGGGGTGCAGTCTGTGGAGACGGTGAAGGAGGGAGGCTATAAACTGCTGGATATGATGGAGGAGCAGTCTTGCCCGAAACTGCTCAACAGTAACAAAGAAGTCATTGGCTCCTGGGATATGGCACTGGAATGGGCCGAAACTGAATGGGCGCCCCGGATGAGAGCGGCGGGCTTAAGGTACCTGGCGCAGGTGGTGCCCTCCAGCATCTATGCTACGCTTACTATCGAAACCCTTATACAGCACATAGACCATACATTTGAGATAAGAACCTTTGAAGAAGATGCGGACGCAGAAGCCTGGCTCCTGTCACTGGGATAGGTAAAACATTTTTCTCTTTAAGTCAGCCTTTATACCCAGATTATACTGAATCAGGAATCAGCAGGACTCGTGCTCTTCTAATTTAATTTCCAGAATCAGGGCTTGCTGTAAATATGATAAGCAGAAGCACTTAAGTCCTTATTTCTAATTCTTCATTTTTGATTTTTAATTTGGCGCAACACTCGTCTCTGCTACTCAGCAGATCCCGGGAGGTGGATCTGTACACCGAAGCGCAGGCCCAGGCGGCCATTGCGGGGACCAGCATTATACTTCTCATTTTCGTAGAAGAGTCTTGCTTCCGCGCCAACCTGTTCTGTCAGGAAATAAACCACGCCCAGGCCCGCCCCAACAGAGTTGCTGGTATAGTTGTGCGAGATGTCTTCTACAGCATCCATGTTTTTGTCATTACGATAGCTCACTGCGCCGTTTACTTGTGCAAAGTACCGCGTCCGGGCAGTCGGTGGCCCGAAGTAGTACCGCACAAACGGCTGTAGGCCTACTGCCATATAGCGGAAAGGGTCATACCGGGCATAATATAACTCCACACCACCACCTACGGCTACATCGTCGGCAATGAAGTAACCTGCATTGGGCACCAGGTAAATATCTATACCTTCATCAAGCAGAACAAATCCACTGCCGCCAAGCATTTTTGTTCCCTTTTGGGTTTGAGCATTAGAGGCAAAGGCCACAGCAAGTGAAAATAAGAGTACAAGAAAAGCTGTTTTCATGGTGCTTGAATAAGTTTAAACAGGAAGGAATTTATGTGACAATATAAAGAATAACAGGAGCTGTTGTACCCGTGCGGTGCTTCCTGGTGGAAAGTTTTATTTAAAAAAGCCTCAGCCTGCAGGCTCAGTTCAGGTAGCTGTCTTATGAATACAGGAAGTATGGGTTAAATTGAAGAGCAGACAGTAGAAAAGTATTCGGGATATACGCTTTAACGACAGGCAGAAAGATAAGCTTTTAAACCAGGAGGTTCGAAGAAGATGCAGACGCCTGGCTGTTTACCGTAGACATAAGACTTTGCCCTGCAACCATGAAAGGTAAGAACCAGCTATCCATCTCAGCAGGAGGGGAAATTCTGCTAAGAGCCATTCCTGCACCCGCTGCCAGGAGTGTGTAGTTGAATGTATGCTCTAATCTGAACAGGTCTATCAAATAAGCAATTAAAAGAAAGACCCTGCATTGCTGATAGGCGGAGCCTGCCTTTTAGCAATGCAGGGCCTGCGCCCTTTGCCTAACAGTAGGCTAGCGCAGGGGAATAAGGAATATACTAAGCTACGTGTAGTTTATCAGTTGCCTCAGCTACTTCTGCTAATGCCTGCTTCTCGTAAGCTGCTTTATACTTCTCGTGTAGCTTTTTGTAAGAGCTGGCCGCGTGGTTGATGTACTCTTTGCCATCTGCATCGGCTTTGTTGGCTGCTGTCAAAAGTTTTTCATAGCACTTCTGAAGGGCGTTTATCACCATTTCTGATTCAATGTCGCTGGTGGAATAGTTGTATACTCTCATGGGGCTAAAATTATAAAGGTTGGTTACATTATCTGTTATCAGGCTAGGCGCAACAGGCATCCGCGATTAAGTAATATTCTTTGTGACACCTTCCTGATCTGTCACGCAAACTTCCATAGATGCTGTTAGTATAAAATTATTTAGTTATATGTATGGCTTTTGCTTTTTTTGATTTGCATTCTAACATGTGGTGTTGCTGTTATAGCGCCATAGTTCCCTGTACTTTAATATATAGGTTTTAATATATGTAAATATAAAAACTAATATGTAAAAACAAAGAAATGTATATTAGAAAGGTATCTGTTTATGGAAGTGCAAAATAAGCTAGCCTGTCGGGTTGGTGAAAGCTTCCTCACCCATTGGATTCATACAAAGCAGCCTTTCTCTCCCTGCACTTTATACCTGCTGTTATCGGTTACCCTATGGTAAAAAAGCACGTATACAAATAGGTCTATTTATAGCCGGGCAGCGTACTTCGCTGTTGTTTCTATTCTCTCTTCCACTGACGCAAAACACCAGCGTAACGTCACGGGTATTACAGGAATTACCTGGTAATCAATTCATCAGGTTCCTGTATTGGCTACTCATTCTGGCGGAAATCCATTAGCTGCATGATGCACCCTCATGCTCCCTCTAATTTATGAGACGCTCCATACTATAACATGAGTGCCTTTATAAAACCTGTACTGGAAGCGAAGTGCAGGATCATGGTTTACGAGCTGCGGTTTCCTTTCCACAAAAGGATTTATTGATGGCAGCGCTGCCAGAAGGTAAAGTAAAATTCCATGTTTTAAGATTTGGGAACAGGAACATGATTTGTACAGGACCAAGGGGAACGGTTGAAACAGTCTATCTGAATATAGCTTTTATTAAAACATTGTTCTAAAAGCCTTGTTCCTCTAAGGTAGAGTTATTCTATATAGCCTTACAAGATGCCAGTGAGCATCTTCGCTCACCTGACCAGAGCCATTTGTAGCACCATGCTACGCTATTTGTTACACTAAAAAACTAACCAAATGAAAACATTCTACCTATTGTTCATTTTACTGTTGTCCGGTTACCCGCTGCTTGCCCAGTACGAGACAGTGGTCTTTAACTACGACAGAACCTATTTTAATGAAGGCCAGCCGCTGCCTGCCGAAAGCAATATACTACTCACCGGGGAGGCCGGAAGAAATGTGGGTCTGGTGGAAGTCCTTATCTATGGCTCCGCTGATACAAACAAAGAACCGCTCTATAAGAACGCTTGGAAGAAACGCCCCTCCAGCACCGAAACCATGTTTACACTGCCCATTAATTATCCCTTGCGCGGAAACGAGAAGTATACCCTGGTGCTGAACTATTACACGCCCGCCTCGGCCCTGCAACAACAGCAACTCCTGAGGCAGCTCAATTCCGCCCTGAATTCCTATATCGATCAGTCGTTTGTGGTGAGCCGAAGCAGCGTAGAACTACGCAAGCACCCCAAAAACCTGCGCAGTGACATGAACGCGATTGTAAACCAGGGATTGGGACTCTACCGGAACCAGATAAACTATGACTTCAGGGGCTTCTCTGACATTGTGCTGGACAAGCTGGAGCAGATAAACGAACTGCGGCTAAAGAAAGCCCGGCTAAATATCCTGTCAAGAGAAGGAGACGATAAGCGGACGCTCCGCTTGAAGTATGCGCAGGAGCAGATAGAGGCCCTGAAGGTGATGGTGAACCAGGAAGTAGCGCAGTATGCCAACGCCCAGCTGCTGGTGCTGACAGACAGTAAAAAAATAACAGACTACGCTACCGAGAAAACCAGGAACGTGATAGCACTTAACGCGGGCTACGGCGGGGTATACTACTCCGGCGATTTCGATAACTTCTCTTCGGCTACCGCGCCCTATGCCGGCATTTCCATTCCGTTTGGCCGGGCACCATTTACTTCTGCTTTCTGGGCCAGAACCAGCATCTCGGCCGGTGTTTTTTTAACGAACCTGGAGTTCGGCGACGATAATGTAGCCACAGGTCCAGTGGTGAGGCGCCCTGTGTATGTGGGCCTTGGTTACAGGGCACTTCCTTTTGTCCGCATTAATGCGGGAGCTACCGTGCTGCAAAGCGACCAGGGGTCCAACACCATCTCCGACTTTAACGTGGACCGGGTGTATGTCAGGCCGTTTGTGGGCCTGAGCCTGGAGCTTAATGTTTGGGCCGATTTAAGCCGCTAGCCATGAAAAAGTTTCTAACTCTATGCATGCTCCTGGTCAGTTGCCAGGTGGCATTTGCGCAGCACGACCTGTATAACTGGAAGTTGAGCGGCTATACTGGCTTTGCCAGGTACCTGAACGACAACAATAGCTCCTCCGACTATTTTACCACAGACAACGGCCAGCTTTACCGGCTGGAGCTAACCCGCCATATCGGGAACAGCTTCGGGCTATCGGCGAGCTATTCCTTCGGGGAAGTAAGCGGAAATGATCTGCAGCAGAACCCATTTACCACAGACGTGCGCCTGTCGGCGCTGCGGGCCTATTTCTATACCGACAACGGCTGGCTGCTGAACTCATCTGCCTTGGTGGCACCTTATGTTTTTGCTGGTTACGGCCTTGGCATTCTCGAAACTTCCAGTGGAGCCATCACGAGAGAATCGCGTTATGTGCCCGCTATCCCCCTGGGGTTTGGCCTTAAATTCAGATTAGCGGAACGCTGGCAACTGGCGCTGCAAACAGAAGCGGTTTACCTGACAGATGCCCACCTGCAGGGGCCTGACCTGGAGCAGAACGAGTATAACAGTGCCTTTCTGCATACAGGTTTTACGCTTGGTTATAGTTTCGGCTTTAAGAAGTCCACTTTCAAGGCACCCCGTTTTTATGCAGATAATGTGGCTTTGCTTCAATCAGTGGAGGGGCCAAATCAGCCGAGGCAGAACGAGCTGGAAATGATGCTGCAGATACAGCCTAAGCCGGTGCAGGTTGTCATCGCACCAAATGAAACGGTGCCTACACCGACAGTGATTACAAAGAGAAATGTTGAATCGCCGGCCATGGCTCCCACAACTACCGGCACTACGCCGGATGCAGATACCAGTAGTGCCCTGGCACAGATAATGAGACACCGCTTAGTACCTATTGAGCCGGCCCAGGCTCAGGAAACTACTACAAGAGACCTGAAAACAATTTCCTCCGCCAGCACCATTATCCGTCTTGATTCAGTAGTGGGCAACACTACCATACAGCCTGCCCCTGCTGTGCGGGAAAGGGTGGAGGTAGCAGGGGAGCCGGCAGCGCAAACACAGCCTGCAGTGGCAACACAACAGCGGGTGCAAACGCAGGATTCTGTTATCACCACAACAACCATTACTACCACAGAAAGAGCTCCCATTACAACACAGGAAGCAGCCCCAGCCAGAGCACAGCAAAGGGCACCTGTCAGAACGCAGGAGGTTGCCCCAGTCAGAACAGAGAGAAGAACCCAGGAGAGCGTACAGGAAATTGCGCCTGCCCGGGCTTCGGAAACAGCACGCGTTGTCGAGCGGAATGTATACATACCTTCAGAGACCAGATCTGCCGCTGTGCGAACTGCGGATGCAGCGCAGCTTCGGGAGGAGCGGCTCCGGATAAATGCCGTGAATGCAGAGAACAGGAGGCTCCGGAGCAGGATAGATTCGCTACAGGCAGTGCCGCAAACGAGCGGAGACACCCTTGTGTCAGGACCAGCGGCGGCCGTAGACACCAGCATGGTGCAGTACCTGCAGCAGCAGGCCGCCCTCAACGACAGCATGTTGCAGCGCCTGAACCAGTACGAACAGGAACTGGCCCTGCTGAAGCAAGCGAATGCGGCCCCTGCTCCGGTTCTTGCCCCGGTGGTGGTGGCACCAGCGCCCGCACCCGCACCTGAAGAGGCGCCGAAAGGCTATACCACCTCTGTTTTCTATCCCATCAACGCCTACCGTGTTCCGGCCGAAAGCCTCCGGGACTTAAACCAGGTACTGAAAGCGCTGCAGGAAAACCCTGACATGAAAGTAAGGCTCACCGGCCATACTTCCCAGTCCGGAAATCCTGCTTACAACCTGGCGCTCAGTCGCAGGCGGGTAGAGGCGCTGGAGAGTTTCCTGACAGACCAGGGAATAGCGAAGCAACGTATCAGCACGCAGTATCTGGGCGATGAAAAATCTTCTAAAAAAGAAAACCCGTTAGATCGTAAAGTAGAGGTTCAGGTATTTGAATGAACCCGGAGAATCAAAAGAAAGACACAACATGCACAATGCTAACTACCATTCTGACGGGGCTCCCGAAAAGCCACACCGGAATACAGGAGACAGGTCAGGAGAAAATCGTTTTGTCGCAATGCTGAAAAAGCCTGTGGTGTACATTCCGCTCATTCTGCTGCTCGCTCTACTGGGGCTGTACCTGTACAAGGAGTCGCAACTGAATGATGTGAGGAAGCAGGCAGAACTGGAGCAGGCAGCTGTTCTTGAGCGGGCGAACAAGCGGATATCTGAAAACAACAACTACCTGCTTCAGGTACTGACGAAGCCTTTCTCCTGGGCATTAAGAACAGCGCTTTTGTCGGGCAACACAGAGCAGGTCGATCAGTACTTATTCCAATTTGTGCAGGAAGAGAAGTTTGCCCTGGTGCTTGTCGCAGATGAAAACGGCAATATCATCAGCTCCACCGATCAGAACTTTACAGGTGCGGCCTTCGCGGATCATTTCAAACCCGAATATCTCAAGGCCGATTCGACCATTGTGGATGATTCCAATCCGGAGCGGATGGTAGTCGTTTCTCCCATCATGGGCCTGAACTCCAAAGTCGGCACCCTGCTGGCCGTTTACCAGCCTGGCGAGCCACTGCAGCAGGAGAAGCCGGAAGAGTAGCATGTTTAAACCGCTAAGAAGGCGAAGGGTTTCGTAAGGTTCGCTAAGGGCGTATAGCGATCTTTAAAACCAGGGAACTGTACTTCTGTCTAAAAAGAAAACCTCCAAAGCTAAGAGCTTTGGAGGTTTCTGAATTTAAGTTTGTTTAGGTCTGCGCCTAACGGATTATTTTACGCGGTAGCCGATTGTTATTTCATGAGAACCGGAGCTGTGGTGCCTCATGCGGGAGACTGTTAGATCGTAAGAGTAGTTTAACTCGTACTGCTCCATGAACTGTCCACCTATAAGTCCTACCAGGGCGTCTTCGGTGCGGTACGACAGGCCTGCCCACACCAGGTCGTTCTGGCCTCTGCGCCTGTTGTTGAAATTGTAGATGCCTTTTACGTTGATGTCGGCCTGCAGGGGAGCAGGGTGTGCATACTTCAGCAAAACGGAAGGTACCACGGTGATGCTCCTGTCTATCTCAAAGTTATACCCACCAGACACAAACAGGTGACGGGTCAGGCGGCTGGGATCCTGTGAGTTTTCAAACTCGAAAATCTTGTTTCCCAGCACCTGGAACAACGACACCCCCACAAAGAACTCTTTTGAATGCAAGAAGGTACCCACACTCAGGTCAGGCATGAAAGAAGTAGAGCTGCCGACGTTGGTAACAGGATCCTGCTCATTCGACCCGTTTGCCAGCTGAATCTTGTTTTCATTGAAGGAGTACTGCTGCACCCCCGCAAACACGCCCGAAGACAAAAACATGGTTCTGTTTAGCGGCACATGGTACGCATAGGAAGCGAGTACTCCTGTGCGGCTTGTAGGGCCGGTAACATCTTTGTAGATGTAGCCGCCTGCACCATGGAAAGCCTGCGCTTTTTTCCTGCCCCTGTTCCTGTACTTAAAGAGCTGCGTCTCGCCACTCAGGTAGAAGGTAGAGGGCGCACCCTCAAACCCTACCCATTGGTTGCGGTAGCCAGCCTTAAAGTTAAGGTCTCTGCTATACCCGGCAACAGCCGGGTTTAGCAGGAAATAGTTTGACATGTACTGGCTGGACAAAGCTTTCTGCTGGGCAACTGCAGCTGAAGCGAACAGCAGAAAGAGGAAAATTATACTATACTTTTTCATAACGATTGGATAATATATGAATGAGATTAGCGCATGATGGTCAAAGACTTCTTCACAGGCGGCTGTCCTTCGCCCAACTCAACGATGCAGTAGTAGGTGCCCACCGGAAGCTTCTTGCCGTTGTATGTGCCATCCCACTCCTTATTATAGCCCATGGACTCAAACACCAGGCTACCCCAGCGATTGTACACGGTTACTCTGCAGCGAGGATAGAGGCGGGCAAGGTTCTTAATCTCCCATGTGTCGTTCATCCTGTCGCCGTTTGGCGTAAACCCGTTCGGTATTTCAATTCCGCTTTCATCTTCAATTGTGAAGGTTACCTCTACGGTACAGCCATTCGCATCTTTCACCAGCACTTTGTGAACGCCTGCGCCTAGTTTGGTAAACTCTGTAGCTGTGGTAAAGCTGCCATTGTCTACTTTGTAAGTGTAAGGTGCTACGCCTCCTTCTACTTTGGTAACAGCGGCACTGCCTGTGTTCTGGTGTCCAAAAGATTTGGTTCGTGGCGTTACAATGGCCACTATTTCATCTGGTCCTTTTACCTCTGCTGTTCCGATGGTAATAGAGCAGGTGGCAGAGAACCTGGTGATGACCTGGTAAACACCTTTTGGCAGGTTTGTGAACACGGCTTGTTTCTGGAAGGTGGCGCCGTTGTCGATGCTGTATTCGGTCTGGTCTGTTGCGCCTGTCGCTGTGATGATAATCTCGCCGTCAGCTGCTCCAAAGCAACTCTCATCCTTTACATTCTCCAGGGTGCTGCTTACCATTCCTACTTCCACTGTAGTGGTTGTGCTACAGTTGCTGGCATCTTTCACCGTGAGTGTGTAACTGCCTTGTGCCACACCCATGAAGGTGGAGGAAGCAGAGAAGTTCACGCCATCCAGCGAGTAAGTGTAAGGAGCTGTACCGCCTGTTACGCCTTCTGCCACTACCTGGCCGCTGTTCTGGTCACAGCCTGATGGCGTTACTTTTACCTGCAGGTTTGCCAGTTGTCCGTTGCTGTTTACAGTGGCTGTCTGCACGTACGTACATCCTTCCGCATCTTTAACAGTTATCTGGTAGTCGCCTGCGGCAAGGTTAGCGAAAGCGGCCTGTGCCTGGAAAGTGGTTCCGTCTATGCTGTACGTGTAAGGGCTTCTGCCACCGGTCACGTTGCTGATAGACAAGCTTCCGTCTGTGTTGCCACAGCTTGAGTTTGTAGTAGTGGCTGTCAGAGCGGTTGCTCCGCCTGTGCTGGCTACAACCTGTGTGCGGGTAATAACACATCCTGCTGCATCCTTCACAGTAATGGTGTAAGAGCCAACTGCCACATTTTCGAACAGCGCTGCTGCCTGGAACGAAGTGCCGTTGATGCTGTAGGTATAAGGAGCTGTTCCGCCTGTTACATCTGTTACCCGGATGGTGCCGGTGCTGGTGGTACAGCCGGATGGAGTGGCCGCAAGGGTTGCTTCCTGCATTACCTCTGAGCCAACCGTAACGGCGGTTGATGTGGTGCAGTTGTTCGCGTCTTTCACATACACCTGGTACTCGCGTGGAGCCAGAGCCGTGAAGGTAGCGGCAGCCTGGTAGTTCACGCCATCTACGGAGTAAGTGTAAGGAGCAGTGCCGCCTGTTACCGCACCTGCTGTAAGACTTCCGTCGTTACCGGCGCAGGTAGCAGGAGTAGAGGTAGCCGCCAGAGCCGAAGGACCTGCCACATTCCTGATGGTGAAAGGCTTGTTGAATATACAGTCGTTGGCATCCTTCACGTAGATGATGTGGTTGCCGGCCGCCAGGCCAGTAAGTGTAGTGGAGGCCTGGAAGATACTGCCGTTCTTGCTGTAGGTATAAGGGGCTGTTCCACCGTTCACGTCAACTACTGTCACCTCTCCGTTTGCGCTACCGCAGAAGGATGTTTTCGTGCTGGCGGTAAAGTCGGTAGGGCCGCTTACATTCTCTACTAATGTCCTCTTCTCAAAAGTACAGCCGTTGGCATCTTTCACCGTTACCGTATAGGCTTGCGCAGCCAGTGCTGTAAAGGTAGCGCTTGCCTGGAAGTTGGTGCCGTTGATAGAGTAGGCGTAAGGAGCAGTACCGTGTGTTACCGCACCAATGGTGATGCGTCCGTTGCTGTTGCCGCAGGTAGATGCAGTAGCCAGCAGCTCAAAGTCGCTTGGTCCTGCTATGTCTTCCACTTCAACAGCCTGTGTCGTGATACAGCTATTTGCGTCTTTAGCTGTGATGCTGTACGAGCCGGCTGTCAGGTTGCTGAAAGTAGCGGCGGCCTGGAAGTTTGTGCCATCTATACTATACGTATAAGGGGCTGTTCCTCCGGTTATGTTACCTGCTGATACCTGACCGTTGCTGTTGCCGCAGGTAGAGGCCTGTGCCGTAGCTGTGAAGGCAGGCCCACCTACATCGCTCAGTTGTACGTCGGTCTTATAAATACAACCTTTGGCATCTTTCACTGTCACTTCATACACTCCGGCAGCAAGTGCTGTGAAGGTAGCAGCGTTCTGGAATGTTGTGCCGTTCAGGCTGTACGTGTAAGGAGCCGTTCCGCCTGTTACCCCTGTAATGGTCAGGGAGCCGTTGCTGCTGCCACAGGTAGAGGCGTTCGTAGTGCTTGCAAATTCAGTCGGAGCGTTTGTTCCTACCGTTACCTGCGTAGTGGTCATACAGCCGTTTGCGTCTTTAGCAGTCAGGGTGAATGTTCCGGAGGCTACTCCTGCAAAGGCTGCCTCAGCCTGGAAGCTGGTGCCGTTGATAGAGTAGGTGTAAGGAGCCGTTCCGCCCGTCACAGTTCCTGCCGTGATGGTGCCGTCGTTGTCAAGGCAGCTGGCAGGAGTTGAAGTAGCTGTTACAGCTGTAGGTCCGGCGATGTTCGTGATGGTGAAGCTTCTGGCGAAGGTACAGCCGTTAGCGTCTCTCACCGTGATGGTGTGCTGTCCGGCTGCAAGCGCTGTGAAGGTGGCAGCGGCCTGGAAGTTCACGCCGTCCTTGCTGTGCCTGTAAGGCTCTGTTCCACCCGTAACTCCTGTTACCATAATCTGTCCGTTGCTCTGTCCGCAAGTGGAAGAGGTCAGGCTGGTGGTCAGGTTAGATGGTCCGGCGATGTCACCTACAGTAATGTTTTTAGTGATGATACAGCCGTTAGCGTCTTTCACTGTTACCGTATAGTCACCTGCTTTTACTGTTTCAAACATCGCAGAAGCCTGGAAGCTGGTGCCGTTGATAGAGTAGGTGAAAGGAGCCGTTCCGCCTGCAACGTCGCTGGCTGTAATGGTGCCGTTGCTGCCACTGCAGGTTGAGGAGTTAGAGACTACCGTAAAGTCTGTCGGACCAGGTATGTTCTCCAGTTCTACTGAAGCAGTGCCCAGACAGCCATTAGCGTCTTTCACGGTGATGGTGTAAGCGCCTTCAGCTAATCCGTTAAAAGTAGTTCCAGCCTGGAAGTTAGTGCCGTCTTTGCTGAACGAGAACGGAGCTGTTCCGCCTGTCACTTCGCTGATGGTGATGCTGCCATTGCTATTACCGCAGGTAGAGGCTTGTGCTGTGGCTGTGAAAGAAGGAGCAGCCACATCTGTTATTTCTACTTCCTCTGTGTACACACAACCTTTTGAATCTTTCACGCTCACCTGGTGCTTACCAGCCAGCAGGTCACTGAATGTTCCTCCAGTCTGGAAGTTCGTTCCATCCAGTGAGTAAGTATAAGGTGCAACTCCCCCGCTAACAGATGTAACGGTTAAGGAACCATTGCTGCCACCGCAGGTAGTTGAGCGGGTGGAAGCCACCAGGTCAGATGGACCAGACAGGTTGTTTACCTGCACCTGGCCTGTATAAACACAGCCTTTGGCGTCTTTCACCGTGATGGTATGAGAGCCGGCAGCAAGTGCTGTGAAGGTAGCAGCAGCCTGGAAGTTTGTGCCGTCTTTGCTGTACGTGTAAGTGCCTGTACCGCCGGTTACACCTGTAATGGTGAGGGAACCGTTGCTGCTGCCACAGGTTGCGGAAGCGGTAGTGCTGGTAAAGCTTGTCGGAACGTTTGTGCCTACCGTTACCTGCGTGGTGGCGGTACATCCGTTTGCGTCTTTAGCAGTCAGGGTGAATGTTCCGGAGGCTACTCCTGCAAAGGCTGCCTCAGACTGGAAGCTGGTGCCGTTGATAGAGTAGGTGTAAGGAGCCGTTCCGCCCGTCACAGTTCCTGCCGTGATGGTGCCGTCGTTGTCAAGGCAGCTGGCAGGAGTTGAAGTAGCTGTTACAGCTGTAGGTCCGGCGATGTTCGTGATGGTGAAGCTTCTGGCGAAGGTACATCCGTTGGCGTCTCTCACCGTGATGGTGTGCTGTCCGGCTGCAAGCGCTGTGAAGGTGGCAGCAGCCTGGAAGTTTACGCCGTCCTTGCTGTAAGTATATCCTTCTGTTCCACCTGTTACACCTGTTACTGCAATCTGCCCGTTGCTCTGTCCGCAAGTGGAGGAGGTCAGGCTGGCAGTCAGGTTAGATGGTCCGGCAACGTCACTAACAATTACCTTCTTGCTGATGATACAGCCGTTGGCGTCTTTTACTGTTACCGTGTACTCACCTGCTCTTACTGTTTCGAAGGCCACTGCGCTCTGGAAGGTGGTGCCGTTGATGGAGTAAGTATAAGGTGCTGTTCCGCCGGTTACGTCTGTTATTTCTAGGATGCCGTTGTTGCGGCCGCAGGTAGAAGGAGTAGAGGTTAAAGCGAAATCCGTAGGGCCAGGAATGTTGGTTACCCGTACAGCTTTGGTGGACAAACAGCCATTCAAGTCTTTTACCGTGATGTCATACTCACCTGCCGCCAGTGCTGTAAAGGTAGCGCTAGTCTGGAAGTTCGTGCCATCTTTGCTATAGGTAAAAGGAGCCGTGCCACCCGCTACGTTGCTGATGGTAACGCTACCGTTGCTGTTGCCGCAGGTAGAGGCCTGTGCCACTGCTGTAAACTCAGGCCCAGCGATGTTGGTTACCACCACTTCCTGTGCATGAAGGCAGCCTTTTGCGTCTTTTACTGTAATCGTGTAGGTGCCAGCCAGCAGGTTCTGGAAAGTGCCCGAAGCCTGGAAGTTCGTGCCGTCCTTGCTATAGGTGTAAGAGGCTGTTCCGCCGGTTACGCCGGTTATCGTAATCTCTCCGTTGCTGTTGCCGCAGGTAGATGCCTGGGCAGTGGCTGTTAAGCCGGTTGGGCCGGTAATATTACTTACCTGTATCTGCTTCGCAAAAACACATCCCTTCGCGTCTTTCACCGTGATGGTGTAGGCGCCGGCTAGTAAGCCTGTAAAGGTAGATGAGTTCTGGAAGTTCGTGCCGTCCTTGCTATAGGTGTAGGAAGCTGTTCCGCCTGTTACACCAGTTACCGTAATCTCTCCGTTGTTGCTGCCGCAGGTAGAGGCTACCGTTGTGGTAGTGAAGTTTGTCGGAACGTTTCTGCCTACTGTTACTTGTTTCGTGGTGGTACAACCGTTCGCATCTTTCGCAGTGAGGGTGTATGTTCCGGAAGCTACACTGGCAAAGGCTGTCTCAGACTGGTAGCTGGTGCCGTTGATAGAGTAGGTGTAAGGAGCTGTTCCGCCAGTTACGGTTCCTGCCGTGATAGTACCGTCGTTGTTTTGACAGCTGGCAGGAGTTGAAGTGGCTGCCACAGCTGTAGGGCCGGCAACATTTGTCAGCGTGAACGCCCTCACAATACTACATCCTGTTTTGTCTGTTACCGTGATGGTATGCGTTCCTGCAGCCAAACCAGTGAAGATATTACCCTGGTAAGTGGTGCCGCCATCTTTAGAGTATCTGTAAGGGGCAGTACCGCCTGTCACTCCTGTTATAGTTATCTCACCGTTGGGCTGGCCGCAGGTAGAAGCCTGTGTTGTTCCGGTAAAATCGCTTGGGCCAGGGATACCAGGTATGGTTACACTTTCAGTGTAAATACACCCTTTAGCATCCTTAACAGATATAGTATAGTCTCCAGGTGATAACGAACCAAAGGTGTCATACTCCTGGAAAGGCGTGCCATTTCGTGCATACATGTAAGGAGCAGTACCGCCGGTTACTCCTTTCACACGGAAATAACCATTGCTAATACTGCAGGTAGCAGCAAAAATTTCTACATCTGCATCAGATGGCCCTGCAATGTCCTGCACCTGTACTACCCTGGTGCTGACACAGTTGTTAGCGTCTTTCGTGACAATCGTATACTCACCTGCAGTCAGGTTGCTGAAAGTAGTGCCATCCTGGAAGATGGTGCCATCCTTGCTGTAAGAGTAGGGAGCCGTTCCGCCTGTAACGTTGCCGACGGTAATGCTGCCGTTGCTGCTGCTACAGGTAGAGGATTGTGCTGTTGCTGTGAAAACTGGTCCTGCTACGTTCGTTACCTGTACAGTTTTAGTGTAAACACAACCTCTCGCGTCTTTTACACTCACCTGGTAGTTTCCAGCTTCCAGGGCAGTGAAGGTAGCAGAAGTCTGATAGGTGCCGCCACCCTTGCTGTAGGAATAAGGGGCTGTTCCGCCTGTTACGCCGGTAACGCTTATCTCACCGTTGCTGCTGCCGCAGGTAGATGAAGTAGAAGTACTCGCAAAATTGCTTACCTCACTCTTTGTTACCGTCACCTGTCTTGTTACCGTGCATCCGTTTGCGTCTTTCACAGTCAACGTATAGTTTCCGGAAGCTAAGTGGGCGAAGGTAGTTTCAGACTGGAAGTTGGTGCCATCAATAGAGTAGGTGTAAGAAGCCGTTCCGCCAGTTACAGTACCTGCGGTAATGGTACCGTCATTGTTGGCGCAGGAGGCAGGAATGGTTGTGGCTGCCACAGCAGTAGGTCCTGCCATATTGGTGATGTTGAACTCTCTGACCAATGTACAGGTGTTTCTGTCTGCTACAGTGATATAGTACTTACCTGCCGCTAAACCGGTAAAGGTGTTGCCGGTTTGGTAGGTTGTTCCACCATTTATGCTGTACCTGTACGGAGTTGTGCCACCTATTACTTCGGTTACGGTTATCTCGCCGTTGCTCTGGCTGCAGGTAGTAGATTTTGTAGTTCCTGCAAAGCTACTAGGGCCGGGTTGGCTTAGAATGGTTACGCTTTCAGTGTACAAGCAGCCATTGGCATCTCTGACAGTTACTGTGTAATCTCCTGGAGCTAAACTTCCAAAAGTGTCATACTCCTGGAAAGGCATACCGTTTCTGGCATACATGTAAGGTGCGGTGCCGCCTGTTACGCCGGTCACCCGGAAGTAGCCGTTGTTATTACCGCAGATAGCCGCAAAAACATCTACTGCTGCATCGGATGGTCCGGCAACGTTCTGCACCTCTACGGTAGCTGCGCCTACGCATTCGCTGGCATCCTTCACTCTGATAGTATAGGTGTCTGCTGCCAGGTTGCTGAACGTAGTGCCAGGCTGGTAATTGATACCATCCAAGCTATAGGTATAGGGGCCTACGCCACCGGTAACATTGCTCACGCTGATGCTGCCGTTGCTATTGCCGCAGGTAGAAGACTGTGCTGTCGCTGTGAAGGTTGCTCCAGCGATGCTGCTCACGGCTACTTCTTTACTATAGGTACAGCCTTTTTCGTCTTTCACCGTGATGGTGTGGGCGCCAACTGCCAGGGCTGTGAAGGTAGCTGAAGTCTGGAAGGTAGTTCCGTTTTTGCTGTAGGTGTAAGAACCGGTTCCACCGGTAACAGCTGTTACCGTAATTTCGCCGTTGCTGCCCCCGCAGGTCGTTGCTTTAACAGTAGTAGTCAGGTCACTTGGCCCGGCAACATTGCTTACCTGCACCTGGCTGGAGGTGGTGCAACCTCTGTCGTCTTTCACGGTGATGGTATGGGAGCCGGGTAACAGGTTCTGTAAAGTAGCGGAGCTCTGGAAGGTGCTGCCATCTTTACTATAAGTATAAGGAGCGAATCCTCCCGTTACGCCGGTAATGGTTACCTCTCCATTGTTGCTGCCACAGGTAGCAGCGGTTGAGGTGCTGGTAAAGCCCGTAGGCACACTGGTCGTGATGCTGACAGAGGTGGTTTTTAAACATCCGTTAGCATCTTTCACCGTTACGACATAAGCGCCCGCGGCAAAGCCTGTGAAGGCAGTAGAGGTCTGAAAGGCGCTGCTACCTACAGCATATGTATAAGGAGCAGTGCCGCCCGTTACAGTGCCTACGTTTATGGAGCCATCGTTATTCTGACAGCTCGCAGGTATAGAGGTAGCCGTTAAAGCAGTTGGTCCGGCGCTGTTGGTTAAAGTGTAAGAGCTGGCAAAAGTACATCCGTTGGCGTCTTTAACCGTGATGGTGTAACTTCCGGCCGCCAGACCTGTGAAACTGGTAGCGCTCTGGAAAGTGGTGCCGTTTCTACTATAGGTATAGCCGGCAGTTCCACCCGTTACGCCTGTTACCGTTATTTCGCCGTTGCTGTTGCCGCAGGTAGAAGGCTTCAGTGTAACTGCCAGTGCAGTGGGTCCTGTTGCCTGAGTGATAGTGATAGATTTTTGAACAGAACAGCTTTTTTCGTCGCGTACTGTTACGTTGTAAGTGCCGGCTGGCTTATTGCTGATAGATGCAGTCGTTTCACCTGTACTCCATAAATAAGAAACTGCACCCTGTGCGCCGGTTACGCTTGCTGTAATCGTTGCCAGGTTGCCGTCACATACAAGGTTTGGACCAGCCAGGCTCACATCCATAGAATAGAAGGTGATGAGCACCTGGTCTGTTACAGCAGTACAGGAACCGTTACCAGTAGAAGTTAAAGTCAATCTTACTGAGCCTGCAGCTATGTCAGCCAACGAAGGCGTATAAATGGCGTTCAGGACGTTTCTGTCTGAAAATGTCCCGCTTCCACTACTCGTCCATGTGCCACCGGTTGCTGCTGTTACCACACCTGCCAGTTGAACTGTGTTTTGCGAGCAGGCGAGCTGATCAGGGCCGGCATTTACAGTGAGGTTTGTAACTACATTAACTGTTGCAGAAAATTCCTGACAGTTCAGCTGGTTGGTATTTTTTACCTCCAGCTTATAGGTTCCGACAGCAGTAGCATTATAAGTCAATGCATTTCCTACCACATCGCCACTGCTGTTAGTCCATATATATGTGAAGTTGCCGTCACCACCCGTTACAGTACCCGTTAATGCAACACTACTGCCTCCGGGGCAGATAATAGCCGGGTCAGGACCGATGGTAACGACTGGCTTTTTATGGAAGTAAACCCGCACCACATCGCAGTAAGGCAAGCTGGAGCAAGGAGAGGCCACTGAATTGCCGCAAACCTCATAGTCAACAAAGGCAGGTGCATCATCATCTGGCGTCACAATAGCGGTAGACTTTCCATTCGGGAAAGACAGGTATTTGTTGTAGATGCCTCCCCCAGTAACATCCTTCCAGGTAATTGAGCTTTCCTCAAAAGCGATAGGTGCCTTTAACTCAGCCGAACATCCCGTTGTTACCGATACATCCGGCTGTGGCTCGAAGGCGGCAATAGATCTGATGGTATAGGTGGTTTTGTCACCACCAGGTTTGCAGAACGTAACTTTGTGAGGGCCTATACCATCCACACAGATAGGTTGCCCAACTTTTTTGGGTGTCCCGCAGTTTATCTGGTACTCCGTGCCGTTTGCCCCTTCGCTTATTATCTCCAGACCACCTGCATTCTTGTTCAGCGTAACAATAAACTCGATGCAATTACCACCTGCACAGAAGCTCCCCTCTCTACTCACGTTTGGGGAGGTCCAGGAGCCATTTGGGTTTCCGGTTAGGTCGACTGTATACGAACCGTTAGTCTGCGCATACAGGTTCTGTATGCTTACCAGCTGAAGAAACCATAGCAATGCCATGGTTAAACTCAGGCGAAGGGGGGGAGGTAAAGTTGCTGTCATACGTTAAAAATGATATTTAGAAATAAGTTTTGATTTGCACTGTTTTCTGAAAATACTTTATCTTGTTTTGGTGACATTCCTGCTTAAATGAAATCAGCTTATAAAGAATCGGTATTTCGATATTTAAATATAGTGATAGGAAATATTAAAACTTACAATAAGTTTAAAAAAATAATTAAAGTAATGTGGAGGGGCTTTTAGTTATTATTTAGAATGATATAGTATAACTATTCTAATTATAAAGAGGTGAAGTAAACTTACTTTAAAATGAGTAAAAATAATTAAAGATTAATAAATTTTATTTTATAGTGCAGCTTTGGTTTTGGATAATGAATTGTACTGTAGGTCTTTCTGTTTAATTTGTCTCTGTTTACTGTATGAGTAAATAGTATTTAAGATATTATTGAAATAATTATATAGTATTGAAATGTTATGTCATTAAGTTTTATTCTTTGTCGTTTCTGCTGCCATTGGCAGGTTATCGCAAGAGCACCAGCAGCGGATGCAAAGGGTGAAAAAACAGAGACCTCCAAAACTTCGGTTTTGGAGGTCCATGGCAAACAAGGTTTCTTAAAATTTCAATTTTTTGTTTCTTATAGCTTAGAGGCTACAGGTGAACATATTACTGCGGCTGATTTAAGCTAGTCCAGTACCAGGTACTCGTGCTCTATGCTGTGACCTGTTTCTGTACCCGAGTCAGGAGGGTAGTTCGTTTTCCTTAGTGTTTGCAGCAACTAACGCGTTGTAAACTAAGCGGACTACCCCCGTGCCTCTTGCATGGTATACTATCATAGAGTAAGCTAAGAACTGAGCTTGTGTTGTGAGGGCCTGCTGAAGCCCTATTTTGACTTATGCTGTAGCAGTAGCCCCCAGCCTCGAACGCAGGAGCTGGTCTTCTGCCTCCAGCAACTCATCAATAAAAAGCACTTGTTTTTCCAGGTTCCCGGCATACACTTCCGATGCCTGCTGTTTGTAATAGGCAGTGCCTTTGAGTAGTTCCTGCCAGAAGCCCTGCAGGTACTTCTGCTGTTTCACTGTGAGTGTGTCCATTTGCTCCGCCTTCTTGTTTTTCCAGTAGTCAATGTACATTCTCAGTTCATTGATGAACATGTGCGGGCGGTATGTCTGGTTAAGTGCGTTAAAGCGGCCGTAGATATGGTCAACCATTTCCTGCAGCCTGAAGACACCTGAAAAGAAAGCAAGGTTAGGGCCAGGGCAGACAGCCACTGCTTTTTCACTGGCTCTTTTGCTCATGCCGGCTATCAAAAGGGCTGTGTTTGCCAGGCCTTCACAGAGGCATTCTTTCACCAGCACCTTTGCTTCCTCAGCCTTATATTCCTCCTGCGGCAGCCCCTGCGCCGCGAGTTCTTCCAGCTTCCGGCGCTGGTATTGGCGGGAGGCTGTGCAGACAGGATCTTTCGTGAAATCTGAATTAGACACCAGGTGCTTCTTTACGCAGGGGCTACCAGGCTTGCCTTTTTCAACCCGGTAGTTTTTTAACGCCTCGCTGCTGGTGCCCCGAAGCGAGTTGAAAGGCACACCAAGCGGCGAAATCGGGCTCAGGTATAAATCTTCCGCTTTTGCCTTCGACAGCAGCTGCAGGGTTTCGGCATCTACGGTTGTGGCCTCGGGTACTAAAAGAAAAGGCGTGCCCCACCCGGTAGCGTTTACCTCGTAGTGCTTCATAAGGAACTCCTGCTCTTCTGCTGTGCCAATGCCACCCTGCACAGTAACGCGTATGTCAGGTACAGTGCGGGGCACGTGTATTCCTTTGCTGGCCAGCGCAGCGCAGAACAGGCTGTACAACTCTACCTGCAGCGCACCCCTATGTTGCTTGAACTCCTCCAGAATCGGACCCAGCAGGTAGCCGTCGGTGGCAAAAGCATGGCCACCGCAGTTAAGCCCGGACTCTATCCGGAACTCCGAAACCCAAAGGCCCTTTTTAGCCATAATCTTACCCTGAACTAGGGCAGAGCGGTAGTCGCTCACTTTAATGATGATCTGCTTGCGCAGGTTACCTTCATTGTCCGGGATAAACTCCGGGAACTGCTCTATGTAGCTGAAGAGGCGCATGTTCATGCCCGCAGAGAAAACCACCGCCGACTGCACTGTGCTCCTGGCAAATCCACGGAAAGCAGACAAGGCATCAGAAAATTCCTGCGGCAGCGGCTCGCCCTCTTTAGAGTAGTTTGTCCGGTCCAATTTTGTCATGATGTTCACATCAATCCTTCCGGGTTCGATGGCCTCGCGCAACTCCTGCTGTAGTTGTTGCTTTTTAGCAGGAGCTGCTTCTTCCAACATTTGGAGGTATCTCACCCTCAGAGAAGATCTGTCCGGTAATAGCGTGAAATACCTGGTGAGCTTGGTTCCCGGCTCAAACTGATCCTGTTTCATGCGAGCAATCTGTAGGTTTACCAGTTCATCTACCAGGTCCAGATAAGCTGTGATGCGTCGGGCGCGGTAGTCTTCTTCTTTGGATGAAATCGGAACAAAGGCTTTCTGGTAAATGCCGCTATAGTATTCCCGCATCTGCTCCAGCAAAGTATCGTCGCTGAGCGAGAGCACGGAGGAAATGCCGTATTGCGCTACTTTAAGAGGTGAGTCAATAGAAAAGGCCAGTCCCATGACTGGTAAGTGGAAGGTATGAAGCATGTTCTGTTGCATTACGCTGCTGTTATGGTTGTAAAATTGTTTTTGTTGCTGCTGTACTTTTTTGGATTCAAATCCTGAAAATCGATGAAGACTCCTCCCGCCTCCGTGTAAGGGTAAAAAGCTTTTCCTTAAATCCTGATGTTGTTCTGGTAAAGAGCCGAATTGCATGGCAGCTTTATGAACATCACTTGTCTGTCTGTTTGTGTTCTTCGCTGAGCCTGCGTCTGTTCATTTCCCGCTCCAGCAGTGCCTGCTCTCTCTTTATCTGCCCCGCGATAGAGGTGTTTTCCGCTACCCGCCGGATGAGGTAAGGAACGGCCGTTGCCAGCTCACCATAAGGCAGGTACTTGGATGTGTTGTAGCCGGCATCAGCGAGGTTAAAGGTAAGGTTGTCGCTCATGCCATAGAACTGAGAGAAATGAATACGGTCCCGGTAATGGTTTACTTCCCCCTTCCTGATGCGCCTGGTCAGGTAATGGGTGCTGTATTCGTTGTGCGTTGCAGCACATAATGCTACCTGTGGCAGGTGTTCCAGACAAATATCGATGGCGCTATTGTAGCTGTGGTCAGTATCCACTTTCCGGGAGAATACCGGGGAGGTATAGCCGTATTTGCCGGCTCTTTCCTGTTCTTTTTCGTGATAAGCGCCTCGTACCAGTTTTATACCTGCTGTTACCTGCTTTTCTTTTATGCGCTGAAGGAAGCTGTTCAGGTAATCAAGCCTATCGGTGCGGTACATCTGCAGCGTATTGAAGACGACAGCTTGCTGGCTGTTATACCGCAGCATCATTTCCTCTGCCAGTGCGTCTATCGGGTCTTGTAGCCAGCTTTCTTCTGCATCTATATAAACGGTAACACTTGCTTCCGCCGCCGTTCTGCAGATGGCGTCCAGCCGCTGTCTGGTGCGGGCAAAGTCACTCTGTTCTTCCGGCGACAGGCCCGTTCCTTCTGCCAGCTTCTGGAGTATTTCTTTGTGCCCAATGCTTGTGAGTTTTATGCTGATGAGCGAAAACGAACGTGACTGCTCTGCAAGCGCAATGGTGCGCAGTACTTCCTCCTGTACTTTGTTAAAGCCCTCTTCCGTTTTCTTCGCCTTACCGGCATGGTCCAGTACCGTCTGCACGCGGGCCGCTTGCAGTTTCCTGATTGCCTGCTGTGCCTCCTGCACCGTTTGGCCTCCGCAGAAATGACGGTATACGGAATGTATGACAAAGCCCTTGAGAGGCAGTCCTGATTTAAACCACTCCCTTGTAGCCGAGCCACCCAGCCTTGTAAGGGAGCGGCTCCCCATCAGGCGAAACAGCCAGTGTGCCAGCTTCAGTTCGCTGTCTTTCTTACCCCGGAAGACTACCTGCAGGTTCTCCGGGTTGAAATGCCTGACACAACGGAATTCAGTAGTGTTGCTCATAGTCATGGAGTTGTGTGGTTCAATTTTATTATCTGTAGCAGACATTCTGTAAGCCTGTCCTGCTGCACCGGCAAAATCAGGCACGGCAGTGGCAAACAACGGTGGTGTATTACAAAGCAGGGTGAAGGCGTTAACTTATTGTTCGTGTTTTTCTGTCGCCAAGGTAGGGGACGCTGGCCATGATCTGAATGAGCGCTGTCAGTCCGGAAAATGATAAAAGTCATTTACCGGGTGCTGAGTTGTTTTGCCTGGGAACTACGTGTTCGCGAACAGCACAGGAAAAGCAGGATTGTTCCATGTGGAAAAAGTGCTGTGCCAGCTGAGTTAGGAAACTTTTATGAGGTGCATAGCGACTTGCTTGTATAATCCTTAACTTGAACAAGATAAAGGCCAGAGTTGCCGACTTAGTAGGCCTTGATATAACCATCAGGGCCAGGCGCTGAATTCAATTTTACTTTTTGAGTAGCCTGCACTGAACCTGTTGAATATAGATGTGCCGGTATCAAACAGGAGCAACTAACAAAGAATCATGAGAACGAAAAGGATAATTCATCTGCTTAGTGTACTGCTGATAGCAGTTAGCTGGGGCTGCAGCACAAATACAGCGATAACGGAAGACACTGCAGCAGGGAACATGGAGCAAACGGAGACTTTCAACGAACAGCACCGCCTGCAGTTCCACTTCACGCCTCCCTCCGGCTGGATGAACGACCCGAACGGGATGGTGTACCACAACGGCGAATACCACCTGTTTTATCAGCACAACCCTGATAGTACTGTCTGGGGGCCGATGCACTGGGGCCATGCAGTGAGCAAGGACATGATCAGCTGGGAGCACCTGCCGATTGCCTTATACCCGGACAGCCTGGGCACTATCTTCTCGGGCAGTGCTGTGGTGGATATGAACAATACCTCTGGCCTGGGTACGAAAGAGAATCCGGCCATGGTCGCTATTTATACCTACCACGATGCAGAAGGAGAGAGGGCAGGCAGAGATGATTTCCAGACGCAGGGCATCGCCTTTAGCCTGGACAACGGCCGAAGTTGGACGAAGTATAAAAACAACCCTGTGCTCAAGAACCCGGGCACCCGCGACTTCCGTGACCCGAAGGTGATGTGGTACGAAGAGGGGCAGAAGTGGATTATGACGCTGGCCGTGAAAGACCACATCAGCTTTTACTCCTCTCCAAACCTGCTCAACTGGAAGCTGGAAAGTGACTTCGGAGCTAACGTGGGTGCCCATGGCGGCGTATGGGAGTGCCCGGACCTCTTTAAACTGAAAACACAGGATACGGATGAAGAAAAATGGGTGCTGATTGTAAACATTAATCCGGGTGCGCCAAACGGTGGATCAGGTACGCAGTACTTTCTGGGTTCTTTTGATGGGAACAATTTTGTTATAGACCCGCAGTTTGAGGCCAGCCTGAATGCGAAACCAGTTATTGCCACTACTGTAAACGGACAGGAAGGCATCTGGCTCGATTACGGTCGTGATGAATATGCCGGTGTTTCGTGGTCCGGTGTTCCGGAAGAAGATGGCCGCCGTCTGTTCATGGGTTGGATGAGTAACTGGGACTATGCCAACGTGGTGCCCACAGAGAAATGGAGAAGCGCCATGGCCATAGCGCGTAAGCTGGAACTGGTAAATACACCGGCAGGTATGCGCGTGGCGTCTATGCCGGTAAAAGAGCTGCAGAACATATACGGCACTACTAAAAAGCTGGAAGCGCAAACTATTTCCAATGTACTCGATATCTCTGATAAGCTTTCCATAAATACATCCACCTACGACCTGCAATTGAGGCTGGAACCTGTTGGTACGCAAAACTCTTTTGCAGTAGAGCTTTCTAATGCAAAAAACCAGAAGGTGTTGGTAGGCCTCGATGCCTCCCGCGGACAGTACTACATCGACAGAACGAAGTCGGGAGACCACAGCTTTTCTGATAAGTTTTCAGGTATTCAGTATGCCCCCAGATTATCAAATGACAAGGCTTTTGACCTGCGTTTGGTAGTAGATGTGGCCTCTGTAGAGCTTTTCGCAGATAGCGGAAAGACAGTAATGACAGCTATCTTCTTTCCTGATGAAGAGTTTACAAAAGTGAAATTAGTGACAGAAAATGGCCAGCTAAAACTTGTTTCCGGACAAATGACTGATTTAAAATCCATCTATAGTTCAGCTGAATAAAACCTGAAAGGGCAGCAGCCTACTTTTGTCAACCCATCTAAAAATAGTACATACATCTTAACCTATAAAAGCCCTATACTCCTGATGCAGGGCTTTTAAAGGTTAAGATGTATAATAAGATAGTACAGCAATATAAAAACAAAGCTTTATCTTATCTCCTCAGGTTTATCATATGCTATTCTTCTATAAACTCCCAACTTTTCGGCACGAAGTGAGACTGTTTCCAGTCTTTGTATTGAGCGCCTGGGGGAAGGGGCCCTCTATTGTAAATGTTGCGGTGCCGAACGCAGTGAGGCAGCCCGAGCGGAGCGAGGGCAGCTTCAGTTACACAGCGCGATGCACAAAGACGAGGCCTCTCTGCCTAGAGAGCACAGGAAGGAAAGGTGGAAAAGGCTACTAATGGATCGCTGGATAAGCTGTACCTACGACTGTCTAAACAAAAAAGCCGTGCAAACATTGTGCAAGAATATCATGAAATCTGGTAATATTTTTCAAGTAAAGCAGACTTTGTATGAACTAATGATAAAAATGTATAGCTTTAGTTACAGTACATACAGTGTCAACTCCTGGCGAGAATGACTTACAACTTAACTTGATGATATGAAAACTTTATTTTATGTGATATTAATATCCTTATGCACCTTGCAGGGGTTCAGTACAGAAGCGCAGGAAATACCAAAGCTGGGTATGATAGCCTCCCTTGACAGGGATAGCCTGCTTCATGCATCGGGCTTTGAGATGCTGGGTGAGTCGGTAGGGAGAATGCTGTCACCTTCTTTAACTGAAGCCGAGTTCCAGGCGAACGTAGAGAAAATAAAGAAAACAAAAACGAAAGTGTATGTCTGTAATGTCTTCTTCCCATCCGACCTAAAAATAGCAGGACCAGAGGTGGATGAGAAGAAGGTGTTGGCCTATGCAGACAAAGTTTTCTCCAGAGCGAAAAAGGCAGGGATACCTGTGATTGTTTTGGGAAGCGGGGGCGCCAGAAGACTGCCGGATAACTGTGACTACCAAAAGGCGACAAAAGACTTCACCCAACTGGCCCGTAAGATAGGGCAGACTGCCAAAAAGCACGGCATTACGGTAGCATTGGAAAGTCTGAACAGTACAGAAACAAACTTCCTGACCACGCTGGAGGAAGCAGCCGGAGTGGTAAAGGGTGCGAATCACCCCAACTTCAGGCTGAATGCTGACATCTACCACATGATGAAAGAAAACGAGCCGCCGCAGCACATTATAGATGCCGGCAACGTTATTGTTTATGTGGAAATAGCGGAAGAGGAAAATCGAACGCTGCCCGGCGTGGTGGGCGAAGACTTCAGACCTTATTTCCATGCTTTGAAACAGATTGGATACAGTGGCCCCATGTTTATCGAGGGTCGTGTAAATAACCCAGAGGTAGAGATACCAAATGCCCATAAGTTTCTGACGCAGCAACTTCAGGAAGTATATCAAGGTGATAAATAATAACTCTGAAAAGCAAGTCAGAAAGAAGAATAGCAAAGCCTGCTCGGAAGAGCAGGCTTTTTTGTGCCCTTACACTTTTGTGCATCATTGGCTGCACCGAGGTATTACATAGCTATAGTTACAACATATATAGCAGTGGAAGGAGTTTAGAGACTTTTGCTGTCACAGATGCACCTTTTCCTGATAAACAGCTTTATTACATTGAAATTGTTGAAAGACTCTCTATCTTGGTTGATGTTAGAACACGAAAGCAAAAAGACATAATTACTTTCTGCCGCTTTTAATCTTAGTTACAGACAAGTTAAGGACTGTGTTGCTACAGGAACAGCTATAACAGCCAACTGTGTCCTGCATCATAAACAATAAGAGGAAAGGCACACGTAGCAGAATGACTATTAGAGGATAAAGATGAGAAAATTAATAAACAGGCTTTCCGTAAAAGCGACTGCTTTTTTGCTGTTGGTTCTGTGGCTAACGGGTTGTGGTGATAAGAAAGATCCGGAGCCTATTACTCCGCAGCCTCCTGCACCTGCTGTGGGTGCAAGTCAGGTCGCGTTCTGGCTAACCAACCCGGACAAATCAGTTTTGTTTACGCAGCAGAGCACGAAACTGAAATTTAAGACGGGCACAAACAGTAATCCTACGATTGAAGTAGATACCACTCAAACCTTCCAGACAAGAGATGGGTTCGGCTTTACCCTCACAAGTGGCAGCGCCTATGCTGGATGCTGCCTACTGACTGGGCCTACGGCGGATGGCCAAAATCCGGAGAGATAGACATAATAGAGCATGTGGGATACGATCAGAACAAGGTGCACATCACGGTTCATACCGAAGCTTATAACCACAGTAAGGGAACCCAGAAAGGAAAGACTAAAGTGGTTGAAACAGCAAGTACAGAATTCCACCTCTACCGTGTCGACTGGACGCCTTATGCAGTAAGGGGGTACATTGATGACCAGCAGGTATTTGAATTTATAAATGAAGGCAAAGAATTTGAAAGCTGGCCTTTCGACAAGAAGTTCCACCTCCTGATGAACATAGCCGTCGGGGGCAATTGGGGCGGAGCAGAGGGCGTCGACCCTTCTGTATACCCACAGACGATGGAGATTGACTATGTGCGGGTGTATGAGATGATTGCAAAGTAGTACTGATAATTTAATCCGCTATGGAACGGTGTTGCCTAAACGTTCTCTCTAAAGGGCAGCTTTTAATAATGCTTCTGCCTCTTCAACCTATACGCTGACTTAGGTCGAGTAACACAGAATTTAAGATAGCCTCTTACGGGTGATGTATACTGATAGCAGTTTACATCACCCGTAAGAGGCTATCTGCTTTTGCTACAGGGCATGGAGGAGAAGACGGAGCCGGGGAAATTCTAGTATGGATAGTGTGGAGAATACGAGCAGAAAATAAGTTAAGATATTATGTGAAAATATCTTCAGCAACTCACAATTGAGTCAACTCAAGATCCAATGCGCTGCTATATATCTACTTTACTGGTTAAAATCAAAGCTGAATAATCAGAAAGGCTTAGAAAACTTTGTTAAACATATAGAAAACACTCTTTCTTTGTAGAATCCGCTCGTGCTAAGTTTTATTATAGTTACAGTATAAATCTTATCCCGGCTGATGCATATTAACTGTTTAAAGCCTCTGTTATTCTTTTATAGTCTCTAGTTTGGAACAACAGACCTGCTGCATCATTATCAAATCTGGACCTAATTCGCTACTATCTGGTAGATATGATAAATGAATTATTAAATCCCTCTTTAAGGATTATAGCATAAGGTTCTACTATTTGCCTATTATTCTTTTCTTATTTTATAAATAAACATTTTTATATGAGTAACTAGTCACTTTTTTTTGATAAAGTTTTGTGGTTATCACTAATAGTCTTATTTTCAGCTAAATATATTGAGTGGATAATGCACGAGCCGTTCATGAGATGTAAATAGTCCGTGTGAAAGCTCTTCTAATGAAGAATGCTGAACAAGATGGCAAACACCTTTATATTAAATAAAATCCTCAAAGGAAGTTGTAAGCTCTCTTATGAGGGTGCTATAGTGGAAGATATAGATCTCCTATTCCTTAACCTGAATGTAACAGTCGTGAAATCATAGTGCTTAGCTGATTTGGCAGAATTTAAATTCAGGTGTACTTTTTCTAACCACCTAAACCCTATCCTAATGTATTACCCTAAAATTAGTGATACTTGCAAGACTCCGAAGTACAAGCAAATCCTACAGGCGATTATTGCTGATGTAGAAAAAGGTATTCTGAAAAAGGACCAGAAACTCCCGTCTATTAATGATCTAAGTGCTGAACTCTGGATAGGACGTGATACAGTGGAGAGGGCATATCGGGAGCTAAAGGGGCAGGGGATTATTACCTCAGTACAGGGTAAAGGCAACTTTGTAGCTGGCAGTGATGAAAAGAAACTGAAAATACTCTTAGTATTTAATAAGCTTAGTTCTTACAAAAAAATTATATACTACTCCTTTCTAAAAGCACTTGGAGACAAGGCTACATTAGATTTGCATATTCACCATTATGATGTTCAGGTATTTAAAGATATAATTGAAAAAAGCTTGGGTAAGTACAACTACTATGTAGTTATGCCGCATTTTTCCCATGATGCAGACCAAGATGAATACAAGAAAATCTTAAAAAGTATACCTGCCGATGAGTTGGTGTTATTGGATAAAGATATTCCTGCCTTGAACTCGAATTATTTAGCTATTTTTCAGGACTTTGAGAAGGATATTTTTAAAGCCCTTCAATCAGCCTTGGATTTATTAAGTAAATATCAAAAGATAACTTTAGTCTTTCCTGTTGATGAAAACTATCCAGTTGAGATTTTGAATGGGTTCCGTTACTTTTGTTTGTGCTATAACATAGATTTCTCCATCATCAATAATGTTGCTGAAGAAGTGCCGCATCCAGGAACCGTGTACATTGCAATAGAAGAGTCGGACCTGGGAGAATTATTGAAAAAGATAAAGAAGTCTAACTATACACCTGGTAACGAGATAGGCATTATATCATTCAATGACACTGCCTTAAAAGAGGTACTTTCTGTAACTATAATTACGACTGATTTTGAGGCAATGGGGAGAACAGCTGCTAACTTATTGTTAGACAAGAAGCGAATAAAGGTGAAGAATTCTTTTTATATGATTCGGCGTACTTCGCTATAGATCTATAAAAAACACCCCTGTGTCCTTATTTAAGTAGAAGATATAAACGATAAATTGAATCTGCCCCGTTGATTAAAGTTTTCTTGAACATTACAATTACTCTGTTGTAGTCTTAAACTCAGAGTTTCTATATTTACTTTTTGTCATACGTCGAAATGCTCCGGCTATCCATAAGATTTAGTAGGATTATGTGTGGATAAGTTTGACTGAGGATGTTCATGATATGTTCAACTTGTATGTATTCTCCTGTCCTTAACACTAGGTGTAGTTGTAGGTCTACCTGTTCTGCCCTATTTGTAACGTTCATGAGGAAGGTGGGATTGCCTTCTTTTTGATTAGTTTAGTGTCAGTTTTATCTTGACTACAAAGTTTTTTAAGATTTAATCTGACATTATAGGTAGTGGGTTGTCAGTTACCGTTTGGCTTATGATACCACTGGCAGGTCTGCTTGAAAGGCTGCTGTTGAGTTACTCTGTTCTCCAGCACTTACCTGGTCCGGACACTAATTTATAATCGGCTGTATGCATTGAGAGCTGTACATTAAGGTCCTGAATTTCCGGTTTCTTCTTTACATTCCTTACTTTTAACAGAGGGAATTGTAGAGAGCCTTCATGTTTTACAAGCATTGCTGTTTATTTCCAATAAGGAAGTATGAGGAGTGCCTCAGAGTTGGTTCATGCTATAAGTTTTAAACCCCGTCTCTATAATTTTCTCCACTAAGCATCCCTCTGATGGTGAAGCGTATCAACCCATTATGTACACACCTACTCCTTCTACAGTATTTGCGGGAATCGGGTAATTTGACCTTTGCTGTCTTCGAATGTCCTGCTTGCCCAGTTGACTACTGCCTTGCGAAGTCCCATTGATGACTGGTGATTAGAGCTGTAAGATTTCTCATACAGTTTTGAATGGCTTCCAAGGCACAGACAAACTTTGCTACTTCTTGAGGCATTACGATAGATTCAAGTCCGAAGAGGTTAAACTTTATTGTTTTCTGCTGCTATACACCCATGGTATAAATGCTGCACCTGCTCAAAAGTCATTCTGCTATAAGAGCGGTGGTATCACTTCTCATCTATTACTAACGCTTCTGCGAGACGATAAACGATAGAAATATCTCTAAAGAAAAAGGCGCAGTCAGCACAGCTCATGACACTTAACTGCAGAGACTACATTAGATTTAACTAACTAATATAGAGGTTATGCAAGGATGCTAGTTCTATAATGAGTCATGACTAGCACAAGTTTACACTAACTAAAAAATAAATATGAAAATAGGTCTGCTTAGTAAGATGAGGTGGGTTCTACCACTTCCCTTTATCCTTTTCAGTGTTGGTTGCTCTATGGCTCAAGAGGGAGGGAGCGCTGAAGATGGGTTTGTGAAAATATTTGACGGCAAAACTTTACAAGGTTGGGAGGGAGACCCCACTTACTGGAGGGTAGAGAATGGCAACTTGGTAGGTGAGGTTACTCCGGATAAACCTCTAAAGAATAACACCTTCATTATATGGAGAGGAGGGCAGACGAAAGACTTCGAGTTAAAAGGAGAGTTTCGCCTTACCGAAACTGGAAACAGCGGCATCAATTACCGTAGTGTAGAGTTGGATACCATTCCCTTCGCACTTAGGGGATACCAAGCTGATATAGACGGGAGAAACCGCTATACTGGCCAGAATTATGAAGAACGTGGGAGAACGACCTTGGCCTATCGTGGGCAAAAAGTAAAGGTAAGCTCCCCTGATGGCCAGGCAAAGTCCTTGAGGGACAATGTTAAAAATAACGCCTGGACAGCTACTACTGTAACAGAGTCATTAGGTGCATCAGACTCTTTAAAGGCGCACATCAAAAGTGACGACTGGAACGAGGTGCATTTAGTAGTAAAAGGTAACAGGCTGCAGCACTATGTAAACGGTGTCTTAATGAGTGATGTAACAGACAATGATACCATCAACCGAAAGCTTGAAGGATTACTGGGGATACAGGTACACGTTGGTCCGCCTATGAAGGTTGAGTATCGGGACTTACGAATGAAACAACTGTAATTTCCTGAACACGCTTCTAAGAGAACGGAGTATTTCTGATTATAATTCATAAGGTTGTATCAGGACACTTCAGGACAGATCTGCAATTTTTATCCTCTATCTTAGAATAAATACCATAACTCGTACTGATGGAGTTAGATAAAAATGTTCGGCTTGTGGTTAAATAGAGAATACCCTCTGATACGACGCATACCTTGAGTATAGTTTAACTTTTCTGGTGTAGTAGGTTTACCAGGAATGCTACGATAATAATTGTAATTGATTAATCACTTAATGTTTGTGTTACAGCAATCTCTTTATAAAATTTAACTTAATTAAATATGAAGAATTATCTACTTAGACTCAAAAGGGTGCGGTATCTGCTCATACTTCATCTTTTATTTCTGTCTGTTGCCAGTGCGCTTGCTCAAGGCACCACTGTGCAGGGTAAAGTTACAGATGAAAGTGGTACTCCTTTGCCTGGTGTAACTGTTGTTTTGAAGGGTACTTCCACAGCTGCTCCCACTAGTGCAGATGGAACCTACTCCATAAATGCGCCCAATGGCAATGGAACACTAATTTTTTCTTACATAGGCTTTCAGAATAAAGAAGTGCCAATAAATAACCGCTCTACAGTAAACGTACAACTAGGAACTGATACCGAGGCTTTGAAGGAAGTAGTGGTAGTAGGGTACGGCAGCCAGTTGAAGGAGGAGGTGACAGGATCTGTTCAGACCATTAGTACAAAGGAGATTAAAGACATACCTGTATCTCAGGTAACACAAAAGTTACAGGGTAAGTTAGCGGGCGTTCAAATCAACCAAGCAACAGGCAAACCTGGGCAAGGAATGTCAGTAAGAATTCGCGGGCAGTTATCTGTTAGCGGAGGAAGTGATCCGTTATACGTGGTGGATGGCTTTCCTATCACAGGCGGTATAGGTGCTATAAACCCAAACGAAATAGAGGAAATCACTATTCTTAAAGATGCGGCTTCCACCTCTTTATATGGGTCAAGAGCAGCCAACGGAGTAGTCCTGATAACTACTAAGAAGGGAGCTGCGGGCCAGACAAATGTCAGTTTCAGCGCCTTCCGCGGTATTCAGAAAGTACCTGAGCGGGGCAGAATAGATATGCTGGAGGCCGACGAATTTGCCCAATTCAAAAAGGAGTACTATGAGGATGCAGGGAAACCTGTACCAGAAATTTTCCAGAATCCTTCGCAGTACGCAGGCCAAAACAACGACTGGTACGGTGCTTTGCTGAGAACGGCCCCTATTCAGAGCTACGATTTATCCATTACCTCAAACAAAGACAAGTTAAATACAGCATTGGTTCTCGGGGTATTCGATCAGGAAGGAGTAGTCTTAAATACTGAGTATAAAAGATATTCGGCACGCTTGAACTCAGAGTACGAAGTATCTGATAAAGTAAGGATCGGGTTGAATATTGCTCCTTCCTATATATTTGATAATACGCCAAGAACAGACGGAGACAGGGGAACAGGAATTCTTTTCAATGCGCTGCACACCTGGCCTATCATGCCTATATATGATGAAGACGGGGAGTTGACCCTGTTCAACACTCTCCCGCCTGAAACGGGGAACATTTATGCCTATCCCAACTGGTTAAGGGCAGCTCAAGAACTGGTAAACGAAACCGAAACAACAGGACTGCTCTCTAATGCTTATCTCCAGTATGAGCCTATTGATGGTCTGGTGCTTAAGTCAACTTTTAACGTAGAAATGAATAATTCTGAATTCTTCTTTTTCAATCCTTCTACAGCAACAAGTAGTATTAATACCCCTATACCAACCACAGCGGTTTCAATCAGAGATACTTACAAGTCATTAACCTGGCTGAACGAAAACCTGGCAACCTACTCCAAGAAGCTCGGCGATCACAATTTTGAGCTGTTAGGCGGTTTTACCAACCAGCGGTTTCGTTTTGACAGAACCCGTGTTCAGGCCGATACTTATGCCGATGACCGGCTGCCAACTGTTCAGGCGGCGCTCAATATCAACAGGGGCGGGACTTATAGCGGCGTGGAAGAATGGGGCCTGACTTCTTTCCTATCAAGGCTCACTTACAATTATCAGGGTAAATACCTGTTTAGTGCCGCTGTGCGTAGCGATGGTTCTTCCCGCTTCGGAGAGGAAAACCGCTGGGGCGTTTTTCCCTCTGCTTCCGTAGGGTGGATTATGTCAGAGGAGGCCTTCTTACAGGATGTCAGCCAAATTTCCTTTGCAAAAGTAAGGGCCAGTTACGGTGTTACAGGTAATAACAACATTGGTAATTATACCCAGTATGCTTTGGTAAACAATACAGTGAATGCGGCTTTTGGAAACACTGTTGCCCCTGGAGCAGTAGTAACCTCTCTGGCGAACAACAACCTGGGGTGGGAGACCACCAAGCAATTTGATGTTGGTTTGGACCTGGGCTTATTCAATGACAGGGTACAGTTTATATATGATTTCTACAAAAAGACAACTACTAACCTGCTGTACAGTGTGCAGGTTCCACAGGAGTCAGGATTCAGCAACTTCAATGACAACATTGGCGAGATTGACTTTTGGGGGCACGAGTTTGCGCTCATAACCAGAAACACCGAAGGCAAATTTAACTGGACCACCAATGCCAATATCTCTTTCAATAGGAATAAGGTAGTTGCACTGGCAGAAGGAATTGACAGGGTATATGGTACCTTCCACATAACTCAGGTGGGCCAGCCGTTTGGCCAGTTTTATGGCCTCGTAAAAGAAGGGCTTTACATGAATGAGGAGGATCTGAATAGTTCTCCGCAGGTTCCTGGTCGTTCAACGGTGGGAAGCATTAAGTTAAGGGATGTAAATGGTGACGGTATCATCACCTACGGAGGAGACAACGACGACCGGACTATCATCGGTAATCCTTTCCCTGACTTCATTTACGGTATCACGAACAACTTTCAGTACGGCAAGTTTGATCTCAACATTGTAGGCTCAGGCTCATACGGTAATCAACTCCTAGTTCGTCACTTGTACAGCACAGCCAACCTGGATGGTGTTTTCAATATGGTGGAGGGTGTTAAGAACCGCTTCAGGTCAGTAGACAATCCGGGCGATGGCATGTTTGGCACAACCGTAGGCGGGGGTAACGTAACAGGCATCGAAAGAGACTGGATGAGCAGCCACTTTATTCAGGATGCGTCTTATTTTACTATCAGAAACATCACCCTTGGGTACACTGTCGGTGCGATCAGCAAGTTCATTAAGTCAGCCAGACTAAGCGCGTCTATTCAGCAGGCTTATGTATTTACCAACTATACGGGGGGGCCTAACCCTGAGACAAGTGGTAACTCGGCAGGAAACAGCGATGGCGGAAACCTGAGCCAGGGAATAGATCTTTCCAATTACCCGGTACCACGTACTTATACTCTTGGCGTGAACTTAAATTTTTAAGTGACAAAATGTAATTTAATTATATTCTAACATCTTTATTACAGAAGATAATGAGAAAAGGAATCATATTAATCTGTTTATTCGGCACTGTGCTGGCGGGCTGCAAGGATGACTTTCTGGAGATTGTGCCGGAAACATCCTTGAGTTCGGCGACCTTTTTCACAAAACCGGCCGATTTTCAACAAGCTATCAATGCGGCCTATGTTCCGCTGCGAACTATTACCAATAATAGCGGCACTGCTGGAGGCTCTTGGGTGTTGGGTGAAATGCACTCCGATAATACATACTATGCCCGTAACCCCAATTTTGGCGCTACTGAGCAAGAGGAAGATGTAGCTGATTTTGCTATTCCTACTGCCAATGGTGTAACATCAAATGAACATGTGCGTGAGCAGTACCGGCGGGATTATCAGATCATCGCCCGCACCAATCAGATTCTGGCGTCTATCGATCAGGTGAAGTTTAGTGATGAAGCGATGAAAAAAAATATTATAGGACAAGCAAAGTTTCTTAGAGCCTATGCCTATTTCGAACTGGTGCGTTACTTCGGAAGTGTTCCTCTGCACTTAACCCCTGTCGCTAACAGGCAGGAAGCAGCCTTGCCACTGGCACCGGAAGAAGAGATTTATGCACAGATAATAGAAGATATCAGTGAGGCTATCTCCTTGTTGCCACCTAAATCAACACAAGAGGCGGGAAGGGCTACCTCGGGTGCTGCAAGAATGTTGCTGGCAAACGTGTATATGGTGCAGGAAAAGTGGGCAGAGGCCGAAGCACTTTTGAAAGAAATAGTTAACAGCGGTGAGTATGCCTTAGTACCTGAATACGCAGATGCCTTCTCGAGCTCTACAGGAAATAAGAACAATATAGAGTCGGTGTTTGAAGTGCAGTTTATGGAAGGATCAGCAGGACTTAATGGAGACTTTCTGTACCATTTTTTGCCGCGCCCTCTGTCAGCTGCAGAACTGGTGGCTATCACCGGCACCTCCAATCCGCAGCCGCTTAGTGGAGAGGGCAACAACATTCCTACGCCTGATATTATTGCCGCCTACGAAGTAGGGGACGAAAGAAAAGAGGCTTCCATTGGCTATATCACTGCAAGCGGAAGTCCTTGGAAGGATGGCGTATATCCCTATATTAAAAAGTATGCAAAAACCCATGCCTTGCATGGCAACCATGGGATGAACTGGCCTATCTACCGCTACTCAGAAGTTTTGCTGTTTCTGGCAGAGGCGCTGGCCCAGCAGGGCAAAATGGAAGAAGCCGCCCAGTATCTGAACATGGTGCGTAACCGTGCCGATCTGGACGATTATTCAGGAGGTGATCTGCTAGAGGCTATATACCATGAAAGGAGAGTGGAGTTAGCCTTCGAGAACAAACGCTGGTTCGATTTGGTAAGAACAGGCAGAGCGGTGGATGTGATTACAGCATATGGCGAAAGAATAAAAGCAAATCCCCAAGCCTATTATTATCCAGAAGGATTTGGGCCTCGCAACCATGCCTTCTCCAACATAAGCCTGCACTATGCGCTTCCGGCGGATGAAGGAGCACTGAGCCCATACTTTTAAGCTTTCATTTAGGAAGAGGCAAGGCATTGAAGCCAGCTTGATACACCAACGGAAAGGGCGGCAGCTCTATCCGTTGGTGCGTTATTAGCCTGAAAGGAATATCTTTTTATAGCACTTTGAACTATAAATAAACAATTTGGATCACGCAACCTGGAAAAACAAGATTTGTAATCCCGCACAGTTGGGAGGCATAGAAACCTCTGTGCTTGATAATGGTCATGGTCGCGGAACCCGTATTGCTTGGATAAATACCGGAACAGGGCTTCGTTACAAGGTAGTAATTGATCGGGCGATGGATATTGTTGATGCCTTCTATGATCAGCATAGCCTTGCCTGGATAAGCCATTTAGGTGTTACCCCTCCCGAACCCTTTTCGAACAAGGGTATAGATTGGATAAGAACATTTGGCGGAGGTTTGCTTGTTACGTGTGGTTTAACTCATGTAGGCGGTCCAGAGAAAGATAGCTATGGTGAGCGTGGTCTGCATGGACAAATAAGCAATACCCCAGCCGAAATTGAATCAATCATTCAACCTGATCCCATAGCCGGTAAAATGGAAATGAGCATTACAGGGATAATTAAACAAACACAGTTATTTGGGCCTAACATTGAGTTGAGACGAACAATATCCGGAAGACTTGGGCAAGCCTCCATTGAAATTCATGATGAAGTTATAAACAGGAGCAACACATCGGTTCCTCATATGCTGCTGTATCATTTCAACTTTGGATGGCCTTTAATAGATGAAGGCACTGATATTATCTGGCAAGGATCATGGGAGTCACGGGAGGGGGAGCCAAATAACAAAATCTTCCGTCCCGGTAATAACTTCAAAAAGTGCCTTGCCCCCTTAGACGAACACAAAGGAGGAGGGGAGGAAGCAGCTTTCATCGACGTGACGCCCAATGAGGCCGGGCAATCTGTATGTGGGTTTTACAATTCGAAAATTAATCTTGCCCTTGCGCTGCGATTTCAGAAGAAGCAGTTACCCTGGTTAACAAACTGGCAACACTGGGGAAAGGGTGAATATGTGACTGGCCTTGAACCAGGTACTAACCCACCGATAGGGCAGGCAAAGGCAAGGGAGCAAAATGAGCTCATACACCTGTCTCCGGGAGAAAGCAGGACCTACGACCTGAAAATTGAAGTGTTCAATAATGAAGAAAAAATTAATGAATTTTTGAAACATAAATAAGCTAACTGTAATAGAAAAAATGGAAACAGTAGAAAAAGTAAGTTTAGCTGCAAAGGCATTAGAGCAAGGAAAAGGTATTCTTCGTCTGGCCCCGACTTGGGTGCCACGTTCATTTTGTGTGCCGGGGCGGAGAATAAAGCTACACCCTGACGATTACTATGTGTTGGGGGGAGAACGCGGAGGTATTGATGAACGTTGGTTAGCCTCAACAACGCCAGCTAAAAACGGTCCTTTAACCGGGGAAAATGAAGGCTTAAGCACCATTGTTTTTAATGATGGCGCTAACGAAGAGAAAATACTTTTAAAGGATGCCGTTGATGAACTGAAGGGCGAATTGATAGGAGACCGCTTATGGAACGAGCACCGTAGCTGGCCCATGTACTCTAAGTTCTTTGATAACATGGGGCCGCTGCCACACCACGTGCATCATAACGATGAGCATGCCAAGTTAATAGGCCAGTTAGGAAAGCCGGAGGCCTATTACTTTCCACCACAGTTGAATAACCATGGAGGTGATTTTCCCTATACCTTTTTCGGCATTACACCGGGTACAACAAAAGGAAAAATACGCGAGTGCCTTGAAAACTTTTCCAAAGGAGACAATAAAATAACAAATTATTCTCAGGCATTCCGCCTGGAGCCAGGCACAGGCTGGGACGTACCACCAGGACTGCTTCATGCCCCCGGAAGTATGTGTACATATGAGCCACAGAAAGCTTCTGATGTATTTGCTATGTACCAGTCACTGGTGAACGAAGCAGTAATACCAGAGGAACTACTATGGAATGGTACTCCCGAGGACAGAATAGGAGATTATGACCAGCTGCTGGAGGTGCTTGATTGGAAACTGAACGTTGATCCTTACATGATGGAAAACCGTTTTATGGCTCCCAAGCCTGCTAGATCATTAGAAGAAATGGAAGCCGAAGGATACACTGAAAATTGGGTATGCTATAAATCAGACGCTTTCAGTGCAAAAGAGCTTACTGTTTTCCCGGGAGCAACAGTAACTATAAAAGATAGCGCTGCTTATGGCTTGATCATGATGCAAGGGCATGGTAAAATGGGAGTCTGGGACATAGAGACTCCTGCTCTGATCCGCTACGGACAGTTAACAAATGATGAATTCTTTGTTAGTGAAAGAGCTGCCAGTGAGGGTGTAAAAATAGTTAACACATCTACTACTGATTCGATTGTAATGTTAAAACACTTTGGGCCAGCAAATCCTGACCTGAAGATGTAACTGACTAATTTATAGTTTCACATTTGCTGACTTCGTTTTGCTAGGGCGTTCTTTTTGAACTGATTTTCTTATAAGAGAATACTCAATAATCGCGAATACAAGAACGACCTTCACTCAGCATTAGATCGGCTTTTATTATTACATAGATATTTATAATTGTATATTAATCCTGATATAATTTTTTGGCTTATGAACGAGAATAACTATCCAAAACTACACAATGCAACATGGCCTGGTATCGTAGGAAAAGGTCCTGATTCGGAGCCACCAATATCTTTCGATTCCATGCTCGAGATGACTGCTGCTGCTGAGGTAGATGGGGTAAAGTTTGACGGTGTTGACATTGGACTTTTAGAGCCCCATATTGATATTGATAGCAAGGATGATGGAATAAAAAGACTGGCAGATAAGGTATCTTCCTTTAACTTAGATATTGGTACTCTTGTAGCACCAATATGGGGTGGCCCTGCCATGGGTAGTAAAGAAGAGCGAGCCCAGTTCCTTGAGCAGGTTCGTAAATCCTGCCATTTTGGAAAGAAGTTGCGCGAACTTGGTGTCCGTCCTAATGGAGTTATACGCATTGATTCTGCCAGTACCCCTGAAAGCTGGGCAGTTGATCCGGTGAATAACACAAAACTAATTGCTCAAACTTTCCGTGAAGCGTGCGACATAGCTGCTGACTATGGTGAGAAACTGGCCGCAGAGGGAGAGATCTGCTGGGGTGGCATGCACAGTTGGAAGACCATGATCGATACCTTGGAGGCTGTCGATAGACCTAATATTGGTTTTCAGGCTGACATGTCTCATACCTTATTGTACCTTCTAGGCTATAACAGACCGGAAGACCGTATTTTGCCTAAAGATTTCGAATGGAGTGACCGGGAAGCTTTAACGCAGGGACTCATAACCCTTACCAAAGCATTGCGCCCCTGGACAATTGATTTCCACGTTGCTCAGAACGATGGCACAGTACATGGAACAGGCTCTCATGACAAAACGGGGCGGCACTGCCAGGCACTTGACCCGAATGGGAAACTTGATATAGCAAAAGACGCAGGTCACTGGCTGCGCGATGAGAGTGGAGAACTTACAAAAGCATTCAAGCATATTTGCTGGGACGGATGCATGTTCTCCAATGATGTTATGATGCAACAACAGACCTGGAACGACATTCTGGCTACTATGATACAAGTGCGCCAGTTGCATGGCTGGTATGAACCTGAGAAAAAGCTTATAGTCGATACTGTTCAATAATTTCTTAAAAGAAGAAGAATGGGAAACAACAAAGAACTAAGAATAGGATTGATTGGATGTGGCCTCATGGGTCGAATCCACACGAATGGTTACAAACGCGCGAATGACTTTTTCCCTGAACTGGAGTTCCGACCGGTGTTGAAAGCTGTTTGCTCGCGTAGTGAGGATAAAGTACGGGCATTTGCTGACCAGTGGGGTTATGAGTCAATCGAAACAGATTGGAAGGCTGTCATCGCTCGTGATGATATTGATGCCGTAGATATCTGCACACCGAACGATATGCATGCTGAGATTGCCATTGCTGCTGCTGAGGCGGGTAAAATGATTCTCTGTGAAAAGCCTCTTGCCCGCACTTTAGCTGAAGCACAGCAAATGGTGACTGCCATTGAAAAGGCAGGTGTTAATAACACCGTTTGGTACAATTACCGCCGTGTTCCGGCTGTAACGCTAGCTAAACAGATAATAGATTCGGGCAAGTTAGGGCGAATTTTTCATTACCGGGCTAATTTTCTGCAGGACTGGACTATTAATGCTGATCTGCCACAGGGCGGCACGGCTTTGTGGCGCCTGGATTCTGCTGCAGCAGGGTCCGGAGTGACAGGTGATCTTCTTGCCCACTGTATTGACACTGCCATGTGGTTGAACGGTGGGATTAAGGATGTTTCTGCCCTTACCGAGACTTTTATAAAAGAACGTGTACATCAGGCAACCGGACAGGTGCAGAAAGTTGGCATCGATGATGCTTGCATTTTTCACTGCCATTTTGATAACGGAGCTTTAGGTCTCTTCGAGGCTACCCGCTATGCCCGTGGCCATAAGGCTCTGTATACCTTTGAAATAAACGGCGAACACGCTTCCATTCGTTGGGACCTGCACGATATGAACCGGCTTGAATATTTTGATCATGCAGATGAGTCAATTGTTAGGGGCTGGCGTTCCATTCATGTTTCTGATAGTGATCAGCCTTATATGGATAGGTGGTGGATACCAGGAACAAGTATCGGTTATGAACATACATTCCTTCACCAGGTAGCGGACTTCCTGAAGAGCTTGGAAACAGGAGAACCCTGCTCCCCAACATTCAGAGAGGCGCTCGAAACGCAGAAAGTCTGCGAGGCAGTACTTGATTCGGCTGCTTCGGGAAGCTGGAAGAATACTGATGTTGAGTGGAGTGAGAAAAAGAAAACTCGAAAAGTGCCGGTAATAGGAGAAGCTTAAAATCCCGGTAGCCATTATCCTGAAGCTGTTGAAATATGACGCATCCTGCGAGGACAAGTCATGAGTCAACAGCTTCTTTTTTAATAATCTCTGATATTAAATTTGTTTCTTGACTTGCTATGCTGTCTCTCTATCACTCCACAATACTGCTTCTTTTGATTTTCCTTTTTCCGGAACAGATTCTGGCACAAACAGAAAAAGCTGGACCAATAAAATTCAGGAAGCAGTTTATTGCGGCTGAGAGCTTTGAATCAGTTGGTGTGTTTGATGTAAATGGGGATAAAGTACCGGATCTGGTATCAGGGAACTTCTGGTACGAAGGCCCCGAATACCTGAAGCGCCACCACATCACAGACGTAAAGCGCCACGGCGAATATTACGATGATTTTGCTACCATTCCGATGGATTTAAACGGTGACGGGCGACTTGATTTTGTTACCGGGGGCTGGTTTTCTGAAACCTTGCGCTGGCATGAAAACCAAGGAGCGGGTAAGCCCTGGACGGACCACAACATAGCCAAAACCGGCAATATCGAAACAATCCGTGCCTGGGACGTTGATGGTGATGGTTCCTTAGAACTGGTTCCGAACACACCCGGCAAGCCCCTGGCATTCTACAAAGTTAAAGCCGGCACTAGCACTACGCCAGAGTTTACGCGTGTGGAGGTAGCCAAAACACATGGGCATGGGTTAGGTTTTGGTGATGTTAACGGCGATGGGAGGGGGGACTTTATTATCAGCAATGGCTGGCTTGAAGCACCTGCCAATCCCTTTACCGGTTCCTGGAAATTGCACAGCGAGTTCTCTATAGAGCCAGCCAGCGTCCCTATTATTGTAACTGATGTTAATAAAGATGGGCTTTCGGATCTGATATCGGGCAATGGACACGGTTATGGCCTGTCCTGGTATGAGCAAAAGTTAGATAAGAGGGGTAAAAGAAGTTGGGTAACACATCCCATCGACGCAGATAACTCGCAGTTCCATGAAATGCAATGGGTGGATTTGAATAATGATGGCAAACAGGAGCTTGTGACCGGAAAGCGTTACCGTGCCCACAATGGGAATGACCCAGGCGCCAACGATGATTTTGGCTTGTACTATTACAGCTGGAACGGCGACAGCTTCACCAAGAATGTTATCAGCTATGGTTCTTTAGGAGAAGGCGTAGGAACAGGCATTTATTTCAGCGTAGCTGATCTACGCGGCACTGGTCGGCCCGATATCATCGTTGCCGGAAAACAAGGACTCTATGTCTTCTATAATGAGGGCTGAAATTTACTTTAGTCAAAATACTCTTTTTTCAGAATATAACAATCTTTTAGTATGATAAAGCAACTGTCTTTACTAGTGCTGCTAAGCTACATAGTGTGCAGTTTAATGAGCACCAACCTTATGGCACAGGCTGTTGATTCCGCTATGCTTTGCCAAGGGGGGTATTACACAGAAGCAGAGGGCAAAGCTGTTTTGGAACGATTTGCCACTAGTTACCATAATCAGAAGAGTTGGGAGAAAAGGGCCGAACGCATCCGGAAAGGCATGGTGGATGGGATGGGCTTGTCCCGCATTCCTAAAAACACTCCTCTAAAGCCAATTATCCACAGCAAAAGAACATACGACGGCTACACCGTAGAAAATGTTGCTTTTGAAAGCCTGCCAGGCTTTTTCGTAACGGGCAATCTTTATCGACCAACGCAAAAGCAGTCTTCCTATGCAGGCATACTTGCCACACACGGGCATGGCCCAGACGGCAGATTTCAGGAGTACATGCAAAAGCGCTGTGCTACGCTCGCACGCATGGGAGCCATCGTTTTTGCTTATGATATGATTGGCTACGCAGACGCCACCCAGTGCTCCCATAAGCACCCGCAGGCATTAGCCCTTCAAACGCATAACAGTATGCGGGCTGTAGATTTCTTGCTATCCTTCCCGGAGGTTGATGCGAAGCGTATAGGAGTAACGGGCGAATCCGGAGGCGGGACACAGGCTTTTTTCCTGACTGCCTTAGATGAGAGAATTGCTGTGTCAGTGCCGGTTGTGATGGTTTCGGCTTACTTTTTTGGCGGTTGCTCCTGCGAAAGCGGCATGCCTGTCCATAAAAGTGAAGACCACCAGACCAGCAATGTAGAAATTGCCGCCTTAGCCGCCCCGCGCCCCATGCTACTGATTTCAGACGGGAAAGACTGGACGAAAAATACCCCAGAAGTTGAATTCCCCTATATAAAAAACATTTACCGGCTATATGAGCAGGAAGATCAGGTAGAGAATTTGCATCTTCCCGATGAAGGCCACGACTACGGCATCAATAAACGAAAAGGAGCCTATGCTTTTTTAGCCAGGCATCTCCATCTGTCCTTGGGTAGTGTTATGAATGGAAAAGGAGAGGTTGATGAAAGCTTTGTGACAGTTGAAAGCCCTGCAGAACTCCTTGTTTTTGATGCGCAACATTCAAGACCGGCAAAAGCTGTTATTGGAGACAAAGCCGTCAGCGAGTTGCTGGCCCCGGGCGTTAAGAGAGGTAAGGAATAGCGCCTGTTCAAAGGTATTCGACAAACTGTATGGATAGATTCTGTTACAGACTACCTTTTATTTAACACTACAGTTGAGTTGGAAAAAATATAATAACAGGGCACATCTAGAGTTAGCGTATATAAACCGGCTGTGATGAAGTCTGGACTTTTCATTCCGTTATCAAAGGTTTATTCTGTAAGTATGCATTCTTGCCAACAACGTTCTTATTGTTTGTTATTAGGTATGTAACCCATTTTCTCAATTTTAAAACTTTCTTTTATCACGCCGGAACTATCTGTTTTTACGATGCAGCTAAAACTTCTTCTTGTCATCGCTCCATAGGTATCTTGGCTATCCACCCAGGAGTTTATCCGATACCTATTTTCACCTAAATACTTTGTATGCTTTAGCTTTTCTTTTGTATTTGGAAATTCTGCTGTAGTAGGTTCCTGAAGAGATTCTATCACAAAATCAGTAGCGAGGTTATATGCCATTAGCTTGTCCGCAATACTATCGTTTTCATACCTGTTAATCTCGGATACACTTTCTACTTCTGTTGTTCTTACATTCTGAACATTGGATTCACTTATGAAATCATATTGTAAAAAACTCCAAATAGCCAGACCGGAAAAAGCCACTAGAGCTATAAAAATGTATAACTTTTTCATTGCAGAGCGATTTGTTTAATTTGTAATATAAGTAATAGGAAGAAAATAAAAAACATTGTCTCTTATTGTCTCTTATTGTCTCTTATGGGGTAAATGTCACCTGCAGGATTTTTCCTATACTGTGGTTTATCAAAGTTACACTGTAGTACATTTTATTTAGTAGAGGTTTTCCTGATTTTACTCAGGACTTGATATAGGTGAGCAGATGCTACAGGAAAAGAAAAAGAGTCGCAAACGATTCTGCCACTTGTCTACTGCTTAAGGAATCACCCCCTTCTCTGCTGACTAATGTTCTTATGATGACAACACACCCCCTTTTTTCTCTTCCCATCATTTAGGAGCATGATATACTGCTGATAACTTTCTTAAATGAAGCGGTGGAGTAGCTTGAATATTGGCTACTATTATCTATTTGTCCACTTCTCAGTGCCCTACCCCCCAAACAATAGGACTAGGATTCTACTATTCACTTAGTTTTCAATTATAGTCTTCTCATCTTTCAGCGGAATCAGTCTCAGCATGAGAGCTTCCTGTTGCCCCTGCAGGTACTGGTTCGGCGACAGCATGCCTAAGCTCCCATGAACCCTGCCTTGGTTATAGAAGTTGATGAACCTGTTAAACACCTCTTTGGCCTCCTCAAGGCTTTCAAACTCATACTTAGCACAGACAGCGCTTTCCACGATAGAGTGGTAGGACTCGATGTAGCAGTTCTCCTGCGGGCTGGCCACGTGCGTGAACTCATGGTCGTTGCGCATCTCCCTCAGGTACTCCCGAAACAAACCCGCCTCAAACTGGCTGCCGCTGTCTGTCCTAAGGCTCACCCTCTCCGGCATGCTGTAATGGTACAAAACATCTCTCATCAAGTCAATGACCTGGTGCTTGGTGATGCTCCATTCTAGCCTGTAGCCCAGAACGCCACGGCTGAAGACATCCAGTACCGTTATCAGCAGCGCATTGCGGTGCTGACCATGAATGTAGATGTACTTGATGTCGGTCTGCATGCACTCGAAGGGCTGGCGGGTTCTGCAGCAGGTCCTTGGCAATTCTCTTTCCCCTTCTGTTCCTTCTGATGCGGCTGTTGAGTAGCCGGGCCTCTTTCATCAGCCGATACACTTTCTTGCCGTTGATGACCAGGCCCTCGCTGTTGTTTAGCCAGCCGGTCACCTTTTCGTAGCCATAGTCGACAAACTCCTGGTTTAACAGCCACTCTATCCTTGCCAGCACGTACTCATTGCTGTAGCGGATGCCTTCTTTGCTGAGGGTGCTGGTGCTGACTTTCCTGCCCCTTTTGCCACAAAAGGGAAGGTAGTAATAGGTGCTTTTGCTCAGGCCGCATAGGGGCAGCACCTTGTAAAGCGGGTGGCCCTGCCCGATGAATGCTTTGGCAATCATAATCCTGTCTGCCTTCTGACAGTGCTTTTTTTTAGCAACTCTTCCTTGATGCGCAGGGCCAGTTCTTTCTCTGCTAGCAACTGCTTTAGTTGCTGATTCTCCTTTTGCAGACGCTTTACCTCCGGGTCAACTTTGTAGTGCTTGCTGGATAGGGCTTCCTTGCCGCCCGTACCGTACTTCTCCTTCCATTGATAGAAGGTGTTGCTGTAGATGCCGTGCTTACGGATAGTGGCCGTGATGCCTTCTTTTTCGGCTTCTGAGAGGATGCTTAGTTTCTCGTCTGCTGACCAGTGTCTTCTTTTCATTGCTCGTGCAAGTTATAAATTTAACTTGTAGAATCTTTGGTCCAGTCTTTTAGGGGGCTAAGAAGTCAGGGACTTCTAAAATTTCGAATTACCCTTTCTTGATGTCCGTCAAAATAAGATTGCCTCAGTTTCTGTTGATGTTTTTGTTCTGTCCCTTCTTCAGGTAATTTAACATAGCTAATAAAAGAACACCTTTGATAACAAAGCAATGTCAGGATAGTGCAGGATTGTTTGTAAAGTATATTTTAGTACATTCAATCATCAAGCTATAAGTTTTAACTTCTTTCATTATTTCGAAAAGAATTGCTTTAGCTTAGGTACAAACAACGACTGCTATTGGCTATGCACCAGCAATCTGTTATTAGTAGCAGATAATATGCTTGATTCTTGTCCTACAGAAAACGTCCAGTATGAGAGCCTCCTAAATTCATTCAATTAAGTTTCTGTAGAACATTGAAAATATTCGTGCAACAAGAGCAATTGAAGCTCCAAACTTTGTTTTTTCATTGATCCGGCATTAAATAATTTCTAATGTTATGCTTAGGATAATATCATCTAATTTCTTGTACAAGCGCAGCATTCCAACCCCGGCGTGTGGAGTGCAACTGCTTCTCCAGGAGAAACTGCTTTAAATAGAAATGCATGAGAAATAGAGAACTTCTGGCAACCCTCTGTTGTCTTTTGTTGTCCGTTACGGTACCCGTCGAAGTAGCAATTGCTCAGGATTCGCCGCAGGCCGCAGTCGAAGCGTCTGGTGCAGCTTTTGAGCTTCAGAATGGTGACAGGGTCGTCTTTCTGGGGAACTCCCTGTTTGAAAATGACTTGCCCTATGGCTACCTGGAGTACACCCTGACAACAAGATGGCCCAACCGTGATGTCACTTACCGCAACATAGGCTGGTCGGGAGATACGGTTTGGGGGGAGGCGCGCAGTTACATCTCTTCTCCGAGTGCCTATGATTTGCTGATGGAGCAATTAACGAAAGCCCAACCTACAATTGTGTTTATAGCCTACGGAGCCAACGAGGCGCTTGAGGGAGAGGCGGGCCTTCCCCGTTTTAAGCAGGGCTTAACCCAGTTGCTCGACAAGGTGAACGAGCTAGGTGCAAAAGCTATTCTTTTGTCTCCAATTCCAGTAATGGCAGCCGGGACCGCTGAAAATTTAGAGCAACGCAATGCGATGCTGGAGCTATATGCTTCTGCTGTCGCCAAGACGGCCTCTGATCGGGGCCTTAAGTTCATCGATGTTTTCAACCCGCTCCTGGAGCGCAGCAAAAACGCAACGTTGTCAGACAATGGCCTTCACCTGAATGAAAATGGCTATTATCACCTGGCTTCAACCATCGAAGATGAGCTGGGACTGGCACCGCGCAGCAAGGAGTCAGTAAGGCTAGCTGTTTCTAAAGACGCTGTAGAGGTAACGGGTCCGGCTAAAGTTTTGGACGCAGGAAAGAACAGTGGAACCATAAAGTTCACGGTCGATGAAGCTTATCTGCCACTCCCGTTGCCGGATGAGGGAGGGGTAACAGCAAATAATGCGCGGGTATTCAGGATTACAGGACTTAAAAGGGGAAAGTATACACTTAGTACGGGTAACTTCCAGAAGATAACCGCTTCGGCTAATGAGTGGGAAAAGGGTATAGAAGTTCCTCAAGCTGCTTCATTCAGTCAGGCCAGTCAGTTGCGAGAGAAAATTGTAAAGAAGAACGGGTTGTTTTTCCACCAGTACCGACCGCTTAACAGGACTTATATCATTGGGTTCCGCTCCCATGAACAAGGCAGGCATATGAAAGGTCTGGAAGATCTAAGCATCATTATTTCCTGGCTTGAAGGCCAGATTGCGCTGGACCGCATGCCAGCGCCAACAGCTTATCAACTTTCCCGAACAAGATAACATGACAGCAAGACAAAATAACAAGCACAGGAGTAAGTCCGGGCTTACAGGTCTGATAAAAGGATTAGTTGGGAGAGGGAGCAGATTTTCCACCTCGACTATAAGGATCCTTTGTGGAATCATGCTTGTCCCTTTTTTCCTGCTTATTACCTCTATGGTAAACCAGAATAAAAGAAATGATACGACTGACCCGCAGGTAGCACTTGAGTCGTTTCATATAGCGGATGGTTTTGAGGTCACGCTTTTTGCCGCTGAGCCGATGGTGGTAAAGCCCGTCCAGATGAACTGGGATACAGAAGGCAGGTTATGGGTAGTAAGCAGCACAGTATACCCCCACCTGAAAACAGGGGAGGAGGCAAACGATAAAATATCCGTGTTGGAGGATACCGACGGAGACGGAAAGGCAGATAAAGCCACCGTGTTCGCAGAAGGTCTGCTGACTCCCACCGGTATTCTGCCCGGTGACGGAGGCGTTTATGTGGCCAACTCCACAGAGATTTTACATTTTATCGATACAGACGGGGATGGTAAAGCCGACAAAAAGCGTCGGGTACTGAGCGGTTTTGGAACTGGTGATACACATCACCTTATCCATACTTTTCGCTGGGGGCCGGCTGGTCGTCTTTACTTCAACCAGTCCATCTACATCTACAGCCATATCGAAACGCCATCAGGTGTTAAGCGCCTCGAAGGGGGCGGTGTCTGGCAACTTAATCCGGAAACGCTCAAGCTGGATATATACGCCAAAGGCCTGATCAATCCTTGGGGGCTTCAGTTTGACCGTTGGGGACAGACTTTCTTGACAGATGGCGCAGGAAATGAAGGAATCAACTATGCTTTCCCAGGGGCAACATTTCTGACATCCCCGGGTGCCGAAAGAATTATACGTGGTTTAAACCCGGGGCAACCCAAGCACAGCGGACTGGAAGTGATTTCAGGGCGGCATCTGCCGGAATCGTGGCAGGGAAGCGTTATCACCAACGACTTCCGGGCAAATAGAATCAACCGGTTTGAATTGGAAGAACAGGGCAGCGGGTACGCCTCGAAGCAGATAGAGGATTTATTATGGACGGATGATGTCGCTTTCCGTCCGGTGGACATATCTGTAGGCCCGGATGGAGCCATATATGTGGCCGATTGGTACAACCCAATTATTCAGCACGGAGAAGTGGATTTTCATGACCCGCGCCGGGATCAGGAGCGTGGGCGCATCTGGCGCATCGTAGCGAAGGACCGGCCATTGGTCAAAACCCCAAAACTAGAGGGAGCCACTATCAAGGAACTTTTAGAAGCTTTAAAGTTACCCGAGGATTGGACCCGTTCCCAGGCAAAGCAGGTATTGAAGGCTCGAGGAGCCGGTGAAGTAATTCCGGTACTGCAAAAATGGATCAGCGGCCTTAATAAAAATGATCCGGGCTACGAACATCACTTGCTGGAAGCCCTTTGGGTGCATCAATCTCTTGATGTAGTGAACGAGCAACTTCTGCTGAGCCTCCTGAATGCAGAAAGCCACAATGCCCGGGCGGCTGGGCTTAGGTCTCTCCAGTTCTGGCATGACAAAATAGCGAATGTTCCCGGCCTGCTTACCAGGGCCGTGGAAGATAAGCATCCTCAGGTGCGCCTGGAGGCAGTTATTGCCCTCCGGAAAGTGCAGACGGCCGAGGCTGCACGTACTGCTTTAGCTGTACTGGGAAATCCGATGGATGAATTTCTGGATTATGCCCTGTGGCAGACCGTTCGTGAACTTGAACCATTGTTGATGAAACGCCTGAAGACAAATCCAGACTTTTTAGGAGATCCAAGGAAAACTGCCTTTGCTCTTAAGTCTATGCGCAATCCGGACGCTGTAACACAGCTTGTCCGGCTTTACCAAAAGAATCTTGTTCCGGAAGAGTATCATAAGGATGTGCTCAGCTCAATTGCTAAGTGGGGAAAGACGGCAGAACTGACCGCTCTTTTTGACATGGCTGTTCAAGGCAATGCTGGGCAAAGTAATAATGTAGCTGCACAACTTGGGGCATTAGTGGAGGCTGCACGCCAGCGGGAAATGAAGCCGGATAGGGATTTAAATCGAATTGCCGGTTTTACTAGGAGCAGTGACGAAGCAACTGTCATAAATTCGCTGCGGTTGATCGGTTACTGGGGCATGGAGGAAATGAATGGGCAATTAATCAACCTTATCCGGACGAGAGATAAAAACATCAGGAGGGCAGCGTTGAGCGCATTGGCAGCATTGGATAACGGCGAAGCCGAAAAGACATTAACGGGTATGGCCAGTGGAAAGAATGATCCGGAACTACGGCTTTTAGCTACTGCCCAACTTGTTTCTTTAAATGCGGCCGAAGCAGCCCGGGTTGGAACAGGACTTTTGCAGAGCCTGCCAGTACAGGAAAATACTTCTGAACTCTTTAGGGCTTTTCTGTCAAATAAACAGGGGACTCGTGTATTGGCGGAGGAACTAATGGCCAGAAAAATACCGGCAGATGTAGCAAAGGCAGCCAGGCCAGCCTTTGAGCGGCAGATACCATGGGGCCGGCATAAAGACGAGGACGTGACGCTCCTGAGACAGGCTTTGGAAGCCTCCGGAGGTTTTCTGCCCGCTGAACGAATGCCGCAGCAGTTGACTAACCGCGAAATAAACAGCCTTGCTATCGAAATAAATGGAACCGCAGATCATGACCTTGGAGAAGCTGTGTTCCGGAAGAATAATTGTGCTTCGTGCCATGCCATTGGAGGAGCCGGAGGCCTTATTGGCCCGGATCTGAGCAGCCTCGGAACAAGTTCACCAGTTGAAATCATAGTCAACTCCATTCTTTATCCCGCTCAGTCCATTAAAGAGGGATATGAACTCCAGCGGGTGGTTAGAAAAGATGGTAGTGAAATGCTGGGATACCTGGTAAGCAATGGAACAACGGAAATCGTAATGCGGGACGTGACTGGGAAGGGAGTTCCTATAGCCAAAAGCCAGATTGATATACTCGAAAAAGTACCGGGCTCACTGATGCCTCCAGGGTTAACCGCGGGCCTAGAAAAGGAAGAGTTTATAAACTTAGTTGGTTTTCTTTCACAGTTGGGTGAGTCGGGAAAATTCCGCGTTCCAAATGCACGTTTCGTACGACGTTGGCAGGCAGTGCCGAGCAATAAGGAACTGTCTAAAAAGATTAGTGACGATGGAATAAGCCACATCGTTCAGGAAAATGCGAAAGTACCCTTTCAACCAGCATATAGTAAAGTTTCTGGTGACCTGCCTGTTGAAGAACTGCCGGTTGTTGTAACCGATGCAAAGAAGCGGTACAGTTTCGTCAGGTTTGAAACTGAAGTCCTGAGCAAGGGAAACATAAACCTTGCGTTCAACTCAACAGCAGGCATAACCGCCTGGGTGGGCCAAAAGCCGCTTAAGCTAGAGGACAACGGAGTGGTAGTAGAACTACACCAGGGCATCCATCAATTCACGCTTGCCATTGACAGGGAAGTGCATCAAAAGGGGCCACTTAGCATTGAACTTAAAGAAGCCGAAATTTCACCTGCTCAAACAAGGCTTGTCATGGGGCAGTAAAATGTATCCGGTAAAAAATAAGTCATACATAAATAAAGTAACAGAATGGGAGACGAGGAGTGTTTAAACCTGAACTCTTCTCTCAAATATTTACCTTCCGCAGTGGTGGGTATATATGGATATTCGGCAAGAATATGCTTACAATGTAACTAACAAAGGTGCTAAGATGCTCGCCTGCAGCGAGTAGGATAGTTAAAGCCGTGCTCAGTTTTGAACAATAACATGCTTATATTGACTATTCATAGCTTTTTTAATTAAGCCGGTTACAACTAAGAGAAGCGGCTACGAAGCAATAAATCCTTGCCATCATCATAGTTATCTTAGCTTGTAACTTTTTTCTTTCCTGTCCTCTACCAGGTTTGCAGAGCCGCTCATATCAATAACATCAGAAGGCGATGTTATCTGGTTTTGGAAATAGCTGTTTATGTATTCTACAATGACATATTCTTCCTCCTTCAAATTTGATTGACATATTTTAGTCAAATTTCACACAAGATATATATAGGCAAAACCCTTGCTTTATCAGGAGCAAGGAAGCATGACAGTGCAGGACACTAAGCTGCGGTGTTTAACTTAAATTAGTGTGTAACTACTTACTTACTTATGTTCCGCATCTTTAGAACAAAGGATATAAAGAAGCTCAGGAAAGAGAATCATCATGTACAGTAAGAAAGTTAGCCTTCGCTGCCAATATCTTAAGTAAGATATTGGCAGCGAAGGCTACACAATATAAAATCCCTGCTGCACAGTGTGTGCAGCAGGGATTTTATAAAAGCAGCATTTAAGAATATGAACTTACACATCTAAAAGGTAAGTATGGAGAAGGTTAGTAATTTGGTCTCTGGTGATGAGAAGGAATCCTGTAATGCTATGTCTGATACAGCTGCAGTGCACAACATGGAGGGTGCTGAGAAAACCAGTATCATTGATAACGAGTTGCTTATCAGGCTGGCCTTCAAGTCTGACCCCAGGTCTGGGTGTGAATTGCTTTATCGACATTACTACCAAGCCTTATGTAGCCATGCAACCCGCTTTGTCTACTCCAGATCCGTAGCAGAGGACATTGTATCAGACATATTCTGCCAGTTTTACGTAAAGGGCACTTTCAATGAAATTCACTCCTCTTATCGGGCCTTCCTGTACAAGAGTGTCAGGAACAAGGCTTACAATCACCTCCAGTTAGAGGCTAAGCGAGCCGTGGAGTTGAACCAAACTTATGAGGGCAAACCGGATGCAGCCAGTCAGCAGCCTGATTCTATTTTACAATATGAGGAGCTGTGCCATGAGATTGAGTCGGCTATCAATTCCCTTCCGGCTAAATGCAGAAGAATTTACCTGATGCACCGGTTTGAAGATAAGGGATATTCTGAAATCGCCGAAGAGCTCCAACTTTCGCCTAGAACAGTTGAGGTGCAAATTAGGAAAGCAAGCCAGTTTGTAAAGAAGGCTTTATCCAGGATATGGCTTTTCTTATTGCTGCTTGCTTCCTTCTGTTAAGTCAAACCATTAGCTGTAATAGCCACTGGTTGACCTGACACTACTCTTGAGCTTTGTAGCAGCAATCTTTCAGGAGCATTTTCTTTCGCAACCCCTCCATGTTTAAGTGAGAGGGGTTAATGAAAGAAAAAGTTGATTTATGGATGTCTGGCAAATTATTGTTTTATAGCATAAAATGTAAGCTTACATCCTGACTATATCACATTAGCCTTTCTAAAGAAGGTATACCTGATTTAAACTCAGCATTCTGCTGCGTTAATATCCTTCATTACTCAGTTCCTGCTTTACAAAGCTTCTGCTTTCACAGCAGTAAACCGTCCACAGCGCATTGTATTTGTGGCACTCCAGCTAAGCACAGCTAATGATAACTTTAATAGAATTTTTTTTCATTCGGAGTAAGGGTTTTTTAGGATTTAATTGTCTTCATAATATAACACTATCAAATGTCATCGCAATCATTGGTAACAAGAGAACTTTTATTTGCCTATTTCGCAGGACAAGCTACTGTTTTGCAAAAGCAGATGATAGAGAATTGGGTGGAAGATGAACCAGAGAATGAAGAATTTTTCTATGCCTGTCTGCATGAATGGGAAATGACGCATCCTCAATATAACGCCGATACCAAGGCGGCTATTACCAAGTTTAATGAGAGCATTCTAGAGCAGCCCCGCTTATACATAAAGCCAGGAACTGAGCAAAGACATACTGAGCACGCTAAAAAAAACAGTGGCTGGCAGAAGTATCTAGTTGCAGCGTCTGTTTTGTTTGTTCTTCTGTTAGGGACCTGGCTTTTCCGTGATATTGCTTTAAATAAAAGCTACACCACCGGTAACGGTGAAATCAGTGCTGTCACGCTTTCTGATGGAAGTAAGGTGGTGTTGAATTCCAATTCTCTGCTGCAGGTGCCGCGTTTTGGGTTTGGGGGTGTAAGCCGCCAAGTGCAATTAAGGGGAGAGGCTATGTTTTCGGTGGTTCACACGCTTGATGACAAAAAGTTTGTTGTCTTAACAGACCCTGGTTTCCAGGTAGAGGTTCTTGGAACCGAATTTAACCTTTCTGCGCGTGATAGTGACACGAAGGTGGTGCTGCAAGAGGGGAAGGTAAAAGTACTTTACAAAGAAGAGCCAGAGCAGGCTGCAACTTCTCTAATCATGGCTCCCGGAGACTTAGTTACGGTTGATGAAAAGCAAAAGAAGCTACAGGTAAAGCAGGTACGGCACCCAGAAAACTACTCTGCCTGGCAACACGGCCGCTTTGTCTTTGACAGGACGTCTCTGGCTGAGATAAAAGAGATTCTCCAGGACAACTACGGTTTGGTTGTAAGCCTGAGGGGGATAGATGGGTCGAAGATATCTATATCCGGATCCTTTAAGGCACGAAATGCGGATGAACTGCTATTGGCTCTTTCTGAGATATTGGATATCAGTGTAATTCGGCAGGACAACAGGGTGATGTTAATAAGTAGCAAATAACCTATTACACGAAAATATGTCATAGAAAGAGAGGATACGCCTGAAAGGATAAATGCTCTATCTAATGATGCCACAGATAATATTACTTATAGGCTAATTCTCAATTTATAGTAAGTGATAGATTGACACTAACTAATAATAAGTAATACTTTATTGTAATGCTGTTAATAGATTAGCTCCATTGATACAGTAGTAAGAAACTACTGTCTGCTTCCTATAAAACTTAATAAAAATAAGTCTTATAGATGTGGTTTCTATTGAATCCCCCATTTAGTGGTCAGGATATCTGTTGCTAATATTTGGTTTTATTGGCTTCATAACTGAATCATATAGTGATGTACTTATCTCACCGTTTTATCCCCTCTTATCATGAAGAAAAAAATTTACAAAATAGGTTCATGCAGTGTGCTGCTAGCATTTCTGTGCAGTTGGCAACCGCAAATTCAGGCACAAGGGCTAGCGTATAAAGCTCATCACTCTCAAAGTGCACCTAAAAAGTCATCAAACGCTGCTACTTTAAGCATAAAGGATGCATTGAAAAGTTTGAGTGAGCACTACAAGGTGGATATATTGTTTTCGGATCAAGCAGTGAAAGATCTTGCTGTTCCAGAAAACATCATCAGGCTAAATCAATCATTGGAGCAAAACCTGGATGCTGTACTTAAGTCATTTCGCTTAGGATACAGTAAATCAAAGGACGGTGCCTATCTGATAACACCTGCTGTAAAAAACGAGAAGCAGACGCCATCTCAACCTGCAGCCAACGCTGTTGATTTTGGAACCAAAGTTAGCCAGGTAGCTCAGACCATAACTGTGACAGGTAGCGTGACAGATGAAAATGGAGTAGGCTTGCCCGGCGTAACAGTAATACTGAAAGGTACTACGAATGGCACCGCAACTGACGCAGCAGGCACCTTTTCTTTAAATGTTCCGGATGGGAATGGAACTTTAGTATTCTCTTATATAGGATTCAAAGCACAGGAAGTACCTATTGATAATAGAAGTACTGTTAATATATCCCTGGCACCTGACGCTAAAGCTTTAGAGGAAGTCGTGGTGGTAGGATATGGCACGCAAAAGAAGTCTGATTTGACTGGTGCGGTAACTTCTGTTAAAACTGAGGAGCTTGAGAAACGTCCTGCTGCATCGCTCACACAAGCTTTAGCAGGCAGAGTACCCGGCGCTAATGTATCCGTAAACTCCGGCCGTCCGGGAGGTAGAGCGAATATTAGGATACGGGGAAATACTTCCGTAAGCGTTACAAATAACCCACTTTACGTAATTGATGGCGTTATTCTAAATGTCACAGATCTAGCCAACGGCAGCACTCCTATTGATTATCTGAATCCTAATGACATAGCTTCTATTGAGGTGCTTAAAGACGCTTCTGCAACTGCTATATATGGGGCAAGGGGCGCAAACGGTGTTATTCTGGTAACTACCAAAAGGGGAAGCCAAGATGGAGGAAGAGTTAATTACGACACTTACTTCAGTGTAGGGAAACTCACACGGAAAATTGATCTATTAAATTCTGAGGAGTTTCTACATGTGGAAGAGATAGCCTATGAGAATGCAGAAAAATATGATCCGGAGGGCTGGGCTGCCGGCAAATATATAGACCCTAGAACAAAAAGAACCAATCCTTTACTTTTCGATGAGAATGGCAACCCTTTGTATGATACAGACTGGCAGGAGGAAGCAACTCAAGACGCTTTTACCCAAAGCCATCAGCTATCTTTTACAGGTGGAAATGCAAAGGATAGCTATGGAGCCTACCTTGGCTATAGAAATGAGGAAGGTCTGATTAAAGAGTCGTGGCTGAAGCGTTACTCGGGCCGCTTTGTCTTCGATAGTGAGATCAAAAACTGGTTAAGAGTTGGCGGCACCCTGAGCTATAACGACCAAAACGAGAAACAAATTGATCCGTTGGGCGCCGGAGGTATCACTACGATGAGGCAGGTACTGGAGGCGTTGCCGATAATCCCGGCAAAATATCCTGACGGAACATGGGCTGGCAATGAGGATTATCCCGGCATGGAAGGTGGCGGCAACCCGGTAAACATCGCCGAAGAACGGCTTTACTTCCTCCGGACGCAGACCATGCTCGGTAACCTGTACTCCAATATCAGGCTGATGGAGGGCCTCGAGTTAAGGACTACTCTTGGAACTAACATCATAAACCAGCGGATTGACTACTATGGTGGCCGTACGCTGAATTACATCTCCCGTAACCAGGGGGGAGACGCCTCTGTGGAGAATCAACGGCACAACTCCTGGCAGTTCGAAAACTACCTTACCTATAATAAAAAGATTTCGGATAATCATTCTTTTACGGGCTTGCTAGGCCTTTCGTGGCAGCATGTAGACCGTTTTACGGCCCTTGCGAGGTCTCAGCGGTTTCAGGACGATTATTTCCAGTTCAATAACTTGGGTGCCGGAGCTAACCCAGTGGCTCCGAGTTCAGGAACCAGCGCGTATGGCCTAAACTCTTACTTTGGCAGGATTAATTATAATTTGAAAGAGAAGTACCTGTTTACGCTCACAGGACGCGCAGATGGCTCCTCTAAATTCGGGTCGGAAAACAGGTATGCCTTCTTCCCTTCTGCAGCCATAGCGTGGAGGGTATCGGAAGAGGATTTCATCAAAAACATCACAGCTGTTTCTAACCTGAAGTTGCGCACCAGCTATGGTGTAACGGGCAACTCTGAAATTACCGCCTATCAGGCACTGGCTGGACTAGGAAACTACTCGGTTATTTTTGGAGGAGAAAGAACCATCGGTGTGGGTATAAGCAGGTTGGCCAACCCTGATTTGAGATGGGAGAAAACGCATCAGGTAGACGCTGGCCTTGAGTTAGGGCTTTTCGGTGGCAGGGTGTCCATGGAGGCAGATGTCTACCGTAAGTTGACTACCGACATGCTGCTGAGTGCGCCGGTACCGTCAAGCAGCGGTTACACAACAGTCACCAGAAACGTCGGCAGCATGGAGAACCGGGGAGTTGAGTTTGCGCTGAACACGGTGAACATTACTTCGAATGATTTTACATGGAATACCAACTTTAATATTTCTGTTAATAAAAATAAAGTCATCGCCTTGACGGGGGGCGCCGATATCTTCTCCGGATCAACCGTGATACGGGAGGGGGAGCCGGTAGGGGCATTTTTCGGATATGTACATTTAGGAACCTGGAATACTGATGAAGCAGATGAGGCGGCTAAGTATTTGAGACTACCCGGCGACATAAAGTATAAGGATGTGAACAATGACGGGCAGATCAACGATCGAGACCGGGTTATTATCGGGAAGGGTATTCCGGATGGATTTGGGTCTCTGATAAACACTTTCTCCTTTAAGAACTTTGACCTGACCTTTGATCTACAATTCATGTACGGAAATGACGTGTTATTTAGGAGCATGCACTCTGCTGAAGACCGCCAAGGCATCGCGAACAGTTTTGCAACAGTACTCAACGCCTGGACCCCCGAAAATCAAAATACTCCAATTGCACAATGGAGACCGATCCCAGCAGGTTATGATACCTTCAACGACAGCCACAGGGTGAAGGACGCAGATTTTATCAGGGGTAGAAACCTCCTGCTGGGGTACAACTTTTCTCCGGGACTTACAGAAAAGCTACACTTAAACAGGTTGAGGTTGTATGCCTCTGCGCAAAACTTCTTCCTAATTACTGAATATGAAGGGTATGATCCCGAGGTTTCTACCTCAGGTGCACCATTCGACCAGGGAGTAGCATTATATGATTACCCAAAGCCGACAGTGTATATGATAGGCCTGAATGTTGGCTTTTAATTCATTAAGTCTAAAAGTATAGCTATTATGAAAATCAATATAAAGAAGACCATCAGCCATTCAATGATTTGGGGAGCGCTTGTGCTTTTCGGATCTAGCTGTGACGATTTCCTTGTGGAGCCTGACCGTTCCAACTTCACCTTAGAAAACTATTTTACAAAGCCCGAGCATGCGGAAAGCGTAGTAAACTCTATTTATGAGAGTTTAAGGTCAACCACCGGCGGGGGGTTCGGTGGAGCCCCTTGGATGATGCTGGAGTTCGCCACCGGGCTTGCCAACACTGACTTAGGGCAAGCCCAGAACAGCATTAACATACGGAACTTAGCTAACAACTCGGACAACGACTATGGCGCTGCGTACTGGACCAGCAGCTACCGGGGCATAGCGAACGCGAATCTTGCCATCGCTAAAATTCCGGACATTGCCATGGACGAAAGCCGGAAGCAGCAACTGCTGGGCGAAGCAAGGTTCCTGCGAGCCTACTACTATTATAATCTGGTGAGAATTTTTGGGGAGGTTCCGTTGATTACGGAGCCCGTGGATTTGACTTCGCCGGAACTTTACCCGTCAGAAGCCTCACAGGAAGAGATATACAATGTAATTGTAGAGGATCTGACTACGGCAGAGGCCTCTGGGCTCCCTTTTACAGATGAAACAGGAAGAGTTTCTTTAGGTGCGGTCAAATCCTTGTTGTCGAGTGTGTACCTTACGATGGCGGGATACCCTTTGCAAAAAGGCAGCGAGTATTACCAGATGGCGGCAGACAAGGCCGGGGAGGTGATCGCGTCTGGTGAATACAGCCTGTTCGAGTCGTATGATGATCTGCACAGCGAGGCGAAGGAGAACCTGGGAGAAAACATCTTTATGGTGCAGTTCGAGCCATTTATTATGCCTTCTAACTGGCAGACGTCGATCATACCCTACAACAAGGGCATCTCTGAATACTCTGACGAGACCGGGGCCATCTATGCAAACTCAGATTTTGTTGAGTCGTATGAGCTTGGGGATAAGCGGACAGAAGAGAAAGAGTTCTACTACACGGAGTATTCCCTGAGCAGCGACAGGTCAGTTATTGTTGATCTGGGAGGCCATTATATCTACAAGCATTTTGATCCAATAGCCCACCTTCAGACAACGAGCAGTGGCCTTAACTGGACTTTGATGCGCTACGCAGAGGTGCTGCTTATATATGCGGAGGCGATGAATGAAGTGTCTGGCCCGACTCCGGAGGCTTACGAAGCCATAAACAAAATCAGGAGAAGGGCGGAACTTCCCGAGTTAAATGGGTTAAGCCAGCAGGAGTTCAGAGAAGCGATCTGGAAAGAGAAGTTTCATGAGCTGAGCTATGAAAACAAGACCTGGTTCGATATGGCCCGGCTCCGGAAAGCATTCAATGTAACCACCGGAGAGTTTGAGGACTTTGTCGGCCACCAATTCTCCTATGGCCCGACATTGACGGAGAGGGAACTGCTGTTCCCGATTCCAACGGCAGAAATCAGAAACAATGAGAAGCTTACTCAGAATCCGGGTTATTAAAAAAGGGAAATTGATTTATTTACTTGTAATGCGCTCATTATCATTTGGTAATGAGCGCATCAGTAATGGAGCAGCAGCAGTTCTGGTACCTGTAAGTGTGATGCGGTAGGTCGTGAAGGTTCTTATAAGTCAAAATGTTGGGGCTATTGATTCATTTCTTATATAGATAATAGCTAAAATGAATTGCTTTAATAAAGCTTAATTATGTAAATTATGATTTAGTGGTATTTAATAATTTCTTAAAGTGAGATTAGCAGCACATTTAACTTGTCACATAGGATCCATTTGTTCTTATTGCCTCTTTGCTGATAAACCGGAGTTGCTATTTAAAAACATAAAACAGCTCAAATTGAGCATAAACCATTCGCCTTTCAAAATTTCAGCTATATGCGCTATCTAATTTATTTCACCTTCTGCATCCTTGCTTTGGCAGGCTGTAACCCACCAAGTGAAAGCCAGGAACTGGACGAAACGGCACTAAAGGTTGAAAAAGGTTCCCACATTGTTTTGATCGGAAACAACCTGGGTTCCAGGATGATGAACTTTGGCCATTTCGAAACTGAGATGCATCTCCGTTACCCCGACAGCCTGCTATATATCCGGAACATGAGCGACGGAGGAGACACGCCAGGCTTCAGGCCACATGCATCGCGCAATTCCCCATGGGCATTCCCCGGTGCCGAGAAATTTCAGACGGAGCTTGCGACTAATTCAGGTAGTATAGGCCATTTCCCGACTCCGGATGAGTGGCTCACGCAACTCGAGGCAGACATCATCATCGCTTTCTTTGGCTACAACGAGTCTTTTGAGGGACAGGAAGGCCTGGAAAACTATAAGGCGGAACTTGATGCCTTCATCAAACATACGCTAAGCCAAAACTATAACGGAGAGTCGCCTCCTCAGCTTGCGATTGTGTCGCCAATCGCTTTTGAGGATCTTTCCGGAAAGTATGACCTGCCGGATGGGAAGCAGGAAAATGTGAACCTCGCGTTATATACAGACGCCATGCGGGAAGTTGCCGCCAAAAATGAGGTACACTTCATAGACGCTTATACCCCCACAAAAGAATGGTTTGATGTGGACATCGAGCCGCTGACGATAGACGGCTCCCAACTGAATGAGGAGGGATACAAGCGGTTCTCAACACTGCTTGCCGACAAAGCTTTCGGAAAAACCGACACCAAGGTAGAGGAGCACCGGGAACTGGTGCGCAACGCTGTGCTGGAAAAGAACTGGATGTGGCACAACGACTTCAAAATCCCGAACGGCGTGCATGTGTACGGGCGTCGCTACGACCCTTTCGGACCGGACAACTATCCTGCTGAAATAGCTAAAATTCGTGAGATGACGGCCATACGGGATGAGGCGATATGGCGTGCGTTGAAAGGAGAAAAGATGGATATAGCCGCGGCTGATGCGAAAACCAGCAAGCTGCCGCCGGTACAAACAAATTATGATCCGGAAGAGAACGGAAGCACTGAGTACCTATATGGGCAGGCTGCGCTGGATAAGCTGCATGTTGCACCCGGATATAAGATAGAGCTTTTTGCCTCGGAGCAGGAGTTTACTGATTTGGCGAACCCTGTGCAGCTGTCCTTCGACAACAAGGGCCGCCTTTGGGTAGCCACTATGCCAAGTTACCCGCACTACAAGCCCGGTGATAAGAAGCCGGATGATAAAATCATCATACTCGAAGACACCAACAATGACGGCAAAGCGGACAAGCAGACGACTTTTGCAGACGGTTTGCATATTCCTGTAGGCTTTGAGATAGCGCCGGAAGGAGTTTATATATCGCAGGGCACCAACCTGATGCTTTACACCGACACAAACGGCGACGACAAGGCAGACAAGAAGGAAATCCTTCTGAGTGGGTTTGATGATCATGACACGCACCATGCGCACAGTGCCTATGCTGCGGATCCGTCCGGTGCCATCTATATGGGCGAGGGGGTTTTCCTGCACACCAACGTCGAAACTTCGTACGGGCCGGTTCGGGCTACCAACGGGGGCTTCTACCGGTATAGCCCGCAGCAGCGCAAACTGCAGCGCATTGCCCAGCTTTCCATCCCCAACCCGTGGGGCATTGCCTTCGATGAATGGGGGCAGAACTTTTTTGCCGAGACCTCCAGCCCGGATGTGCGCTGGATGATGCCCGGAACAGTGAAACCCCGGTACGGCGTAGCCACCCATAAATCAAAACAGTTAATTGAAGAGAAGCACCGGGTGCGCCCGACTTCGGGCCTGGAGTTTGTTTCCAGCCGCCATTTCCCGGATGAGGTGCAGGGCGATATGCTCATCAACAACACCATTGGCTTTTTAGGTACGAAGCAGCACACGATGGTAGACGACGGCACGGGTTTCAAGAGCAATCACCGCCAGGACCTGGTATGGGGGGACGACAGGAATTTCCGCCCTGTAGATATGGAATTCGCGCCGGACGGTTCCTTATATCTTGTTGACTGGCACAATGTGCTGATCGGCCATATGCAACACAACGCCCGCGATCCGCTCCGGGATCACGTGCACGGACGCATATACCGCATCACCTACCCGTCACGCCCACTGGTAGAACCCGCCAAAGTGGCCGGTGCGACTATCCCACAACTTCTGGATAACCTGAAGCTGCCCGAATTCAGGACCCGCTACCGCACCCGACGCGAACTGCGCGGCCACGAGCCAGCCGAGGTGCTTCCTCAACTAAAGACCTGGGTGGCTGGCTTAGACAAGAATGACCCTAAATATGAGCATCACAGGCTCGAAGCCCTATGGGTAAGCTGGGGGCTGAATCAAGTGGACGAATCCCTGCTTCGCAAGTTGCTGAACTCAAAGGATTACCATGCCCGGGCTGCGGCTGTGCGCGTGCTGCGCTATACCGGCCACCAGGTGGAAGATCAGGCGGACTTATTAATGCAGGCAGCCAGGGATGAGCACGGCCGCGTGCGCCTGGAGGCGATAGTGGCAGCCTCGTGGCTGGATAAGGAAAAAGGCCTGCCCATTGTGTTGGAAGCAGGCAAGAAGCCGCTGGACGAATGGATGGTGCATGCCCATGAAACGGCAGTGGCGCACCTCAACGGAAGACCAGTGGAAGAGAAAAAAGAAGCTGTTGCCCAAACCACGCTTGAAGGACCCGCACAAGCGCTCTTCATCAAAGGGAAAGCTATATATGCCCGGGACGGATTCTGTGGTACCTGCCACCAGCCTGACGGCAAAGGCCTGCCGAATTCTGGTTTTCCGCCGCTTACCGACACCAAGTGGGTGGAGGGCAGTGATGAACGCCTGATTAAATTGGTGCTGAAAGGGCTGCACGGCCCTATCGAAGTGCTTGGAAAAGAATATCCCGGGCAGGTGCCGATGACTCCTTTTGGGGGTATGCTGAATGACGAGGAAGTGGCAGCCGTGCTGACCTATGTGAGAAACTCTTTTGGAAACAAGGCACCCGCAGTATCTCCCGAACAGGTGGGGAAAGTTCGGGCAGCCACAAAAGACAAAACAGGGTTCTATTCCCCTGAAGAACTGCTCAAACAGCATCCGATAGAGGACAAAGCTTTTTAGAAAGCACAACCAGTATGGTTAAACACATCAATTTCTTTATGTCAATGAAAAGTATGAAGACTATAAAGTGCCTGCTTTTTCTGTGCCTGCTGGTGCAGTGCACCCTCTACAGCTGTGCGCAGACCACAGGCAGTTCAACAAACCCTGAAAAGCCACTCGTGGTGTTTGTTACCGGCGACCATGAGTACAGCAGCGAAGGAACCATGCCGCTTATCGCTGAAGAACTGGAAAAGAATTACGGCATGCGTACCATCGTGCTGAAATCATCTCCGGATCATACTTCAGAAGAAAACATTCCGGGGCTGGAGGCTCTAAAAGAGGCAGATTTAGCAGTGTTCTTTCTTAGATGGCGCCGTTTGCCGGCAGACCAGGTAAAGCTTATTGAGGATTATTTGAAGACCGGCAAACCGGTAATAGGTTTCCGCACTTCTACGCATGCTTTCAACTACCCCAAAGGGCATGAACTGGAAAAATGGAATGCTTTTGGTGAATTTGCGCTCAACTCGCCTCCGGGTTGGGGTGGCAAAGCAAATCACACGCATTACGGGCATGAGTCCAGCACGGATGTCACCGTTATTCCGGAAGCTGCAGATAACCCGATTCTGACCGGAGTAGATAAAAACTTCCATGCTGATTCCTGGCTTTACACCGTCTTGCCTGACTATCCAACAAAGGGCTCAGAATGGCTATTGATGGGCCATGCCGTAAATCCGGATAAGGCGGCTATCGACCATCCGGTAGCATGGACAGGCACAAACTCCTATGGAGGAAAAGTATTTACGACCACGTTAGGTCATCCAGGAGATTTTGAACAAGAGCCTTTCCAGCGCCTGGTCATCAACGCCATCCATTGGGGGGCAGGCAAACCAGTGCCCCAGAACTGGGCAGGGAAAATAGCCATGGACGTGCCTTACCATGGACTCGAATAAGCGGATGTAGCATTCGAGGTCAAACTCAAATATAACTTGAAGAGTAGCAATGACTAAAATAGGATTTAATGTGCTGGCTTGGTCGGCAGTAGTTTCGGATGAGATAATGCCTATTGCCGATCGATTGAAAACAATCGGCTATGATGGCATAGAATGTTTCTTAGGTTCACCAGATAGTGCTGCTTATAAACGGGTTGGTGAACATCTCCGAAGTATTGACATGGAAGCAACCTGCGTTTTTGTAGTAGGCAAGGATGAAAGTCCCATTAGTGATATAGCGGCAGCAAGGGCCAAAGGGCTGGACCGAATTAAATGGGCTATAGACCGGGCGCACGATATGCAGTCCAAAATAGTGTGCGGTCCATTTCATTCGGCTCATGCCGTCTTTGCACATCATGCGCCGCAGGATCAGGAATACAGCTGGTGTGCAGAAGTACTTCGTGCCGCCGGAGAATATGCTGCTCAGGCCGATATAACCCTGTGTTTAGAGGCGCTTAACCGTTTTGAATCTTACTTGTGCAATACCATGGGACAGCTTTCGCGGTTGGTGAAGGCGGTTGACCACCCCAACGTGAAGGCCATGTTCGATACGCACCATGCCAACATTGAAGAAAAAGGCTTTACCGATGCCATTCAAACCATAGCACCTTATCTGGCGCACGTCCACATCAGCGAGAACGACCGCGGCACGCCCGGCGATGGGCATATAGATTTCGATGAAGTGTTCTCTGCATTGGCCAGTATCAACTATTCTGGCTGGCTTACCATTGAAGCTTTCTCAAGGAACGATCCTGATTTTGCCAACTCCATCGGGGTGTGGCGCGAATACTCAAAGCCCTGGGATATAGCAGAAAAAGGCTTTCAGCTTATAAAGCAGATGTGCCAGAAGCATGGGCTTGATAAGCAGGTGGGCGTAAGTCCATCGCTTTGATTTTTAGATAATCTAGACATAACTCCTGCTATGACGCAAAAACTACCATTTCGCTTTGGATCGGAGGTGTATACCTGGTTCATGAACAACGACGGGCTGACCTATGAAGGCCAACTGGGGCATATGATAGAAGTAATTGCCGAAGCCGGGTTTTCTGGCATTCAACCTATTTACTCCTGGATGGGGGAATTGAGTGACGCTGACCGGCTGGAGGCAAAACTAAAAGAGCAGGATATCGAACTGGCGGCTCTTTCGCTGGCAATGGATTGGAACGGAGCAGAGGAAACAGAAGAGGAGCGTGCGGAGGCAGATCAGGCTATTAGTTTGCTGCAACGCTTTCCGGGTGCTATACTTTGTACGGTACAGAAGCCAACCGGAAGACACGACCTGGTTGCCCGACGCCAAAATCTGGTGAACATAGTGAACAGTATTTCCAGAAGAGCGGTGGAAAAAGGAGTATCCTGCAGCTTCCATCCCAATTCGCCCCATACTTCCATCACCCGTACCGAAGAAGATTACCGCGTTATACTGGAATCATTGGACAGCTCGGTTACCGGTTGGACACCAGATGTGGGCCATATCATAAACGGGGGTATGGATCCGCTTGAGAAGATGAAAGAATACGCGTCGCTGATAAATCATATGCATTACAAAGACTGGGACGGGGAGCCTGAGTTTGCCCTGATGGGGAAAGGAAAGGTAGACCTTCTGACTATAACACAGTGGCTCAAAGACCAGAACTATACGGGATGGATAGTGTGTGAGGATGAAGGAAAGGAAGCACTGCAGGACCCGGACGCTGTCACGCTGCACGATGCCCGTTGGATTAGAGAAGAGTTGGTGCCACAGTTAAAATGATGTAAGGCTTATGCCCCTTATAGAAACGAATGGAATAAACCTGTACTATGAAGAGCGCGGCTCTGGTGAGCCGCTGTTGTTAATTATGGGTATTACTGCCCCCGGTACTGTATGGGAGAAGCATGTAGCGGATTGGGAAAAAGATTTCAGGTGCATTCTGGTAGATAATCGTGGAGTTGGTCGCTCAGACAAGCCAGTCGGACCTTATACTTCAGCGCAAATGGCAGATGATTGTGCCGGTTTACTGGAGGCACTTCAGATTCAGGAGGCACGGGTGGTGGGTTGCTCTATGGGAAGTATTATTGCGCAGCAACTGGTGCTGCGCCATCCGGAAAAAGTGCGGTCTCTTGTGTTGATGTGCACCTGGGCACGTTGCGATAACACGGCAAAAGCTGTTTTCCAACACATGATGCACAGCAAAGCAAGACTCAGACCAGAAGAGTTCGCCCTGTTTATCCAGTTGCTTATTTATTCCAAAGCCTCATGGGAAAACGAAATTATGTTTGCTGAACTGGAAGAAGGACGCAGGCAGGCGGCAGTAGATCCGCACCCCCAACCATTGCATGGCTTGGAGGGACAGGCTGTAGCCTGTGTGACACATCATGTGCTGGATAAGCTGTATGAAGTACAAAAGCCAACCTTAGTTATTGGTGGTGCAGAGGATAGCTTTACACCCGCTTGGATGGCAGAAGAGGTAGCCGACGCCATACCGCATGCAGAACTTCATCTTTACCCAAAGTCCGGACATGCATTTCATTGGGAAAATATAGATGATTTTAACCCTTTTATAAGAAAGTGGCTACTTACCCACTAAAATTAGAAGCAAAAGCAGGGTATATATTTGAATTTATTGGCCGTAGCAGTATCTTGGAAAACATACTGAGCCAGGTTTCATGGAAAGTGGTGGGAAAAGGAGTATCCTACAGCTTTCATCTTAATTCGCCTAATACATCCACCTTTAAAACAACTAAACTCAAATCCAATGAACGAAAACCTTAACAAAAGCGCCTTGTTTAATGGGAGTTGCTTTGCTCTCATCACCACCGCCTTCACTTTTTCTATCAGGGCAGGAATTCTTCCACTGTTAGGAGCAGAATTCGGCCTTACTGCCGAACAACTGGGTTTTATCAACTCTATGTGGTTCTTAGGTTTCCCTATTTCCATGATCATCGGTGGGTTAGTTTACCATTCTGTTGGTCCTAAGAACATCATGACTGTGGCTTTTGTAGCGCACACAGTAGGTATTGTGATGACTATTTATGCCGGCGGATATACCACCTTACTTATTTCCACGCTTCTGATAGGCATTGGTAATGGATGTACAGAAGCTGCCTGTAACCCTATGATTGCAGACATGTATTCTGGTGTGAAAATGAACAAGATGCTGAACAGATTCCACATGTGGTTCCCTGGCGGTATTGTTCTTGGTGCCCTTATCTCCAAATTCATGACTGACTTCGGGTTCGGCTGGGAAGCACAGATGTGGGTAACGATGGTACCAACCGTTATTTACGCTGTTTTATTCTTCGGAAAAACTTTCCCAACACCACAAGTGGAAGGAGCTACCTCCCTTGGACAAAACTTCAAGGCAATGTTGACACCTCTTTATATCTTCCTATTTGTTTGCATGGCCCTCACCGCTATCACGGAGTTTGGCCCGAACCAGTGGGTAAGTATCATTTTAGGTAACAGTGGAGCCGATGCCATGATTATATTGGCCCTGACAAGCGGTTTAATGGCCGTGGCCAGGTTCTTTGCCGGGCCGGTTGTGGGAACCTTGGGCCAGACAGGTGTCTTGCTTGGTGGTGCTATCTCAGCAGCCATAGGCATTTACCTATTTAGTATAGTTACCGGACCTATGGCCTATGTGGCAACCATCTTTTTTGCCTTAGGAGTGGCTTATTTCTGGCCTGTAATGGTTGGTGCCGTGGCACAAAGAGTTCCTTTAAGTAGCGCCCTGGGAATGTCTGTTATTGGTGGTGTGGGTATGTTCTCTACTTCTATCTTCCAGCCTATTATCGGTAGCTGGATTGACGACGCCAGAATAGAAAACATGGCGCAGGGACTCACAGGAACTGCCCTGGAACTGGCCGCTGGTCAGGATACGCTGGAGAAGATGATTGCTTTCCCTGCCATACTGATTGTGCTTTTCACCATCTTGTTTTTCTGGCAAAAGAATCCCAAGACGACACAGAAAGTGCCGCAGGCAGTTTCATCATCCCACTAAAGCACTGGGCGCTCGATACAGCCTTAAAATATGTTAAAGGCATTTTACGATTAAAAAGCACCATAAATTATATCAATAAAGAGGTTGAGCCTAAGGGCCAATAACAATTCTTAACAAAAAAGCCGCTCCTATCATCAGGAGCGGCTTTTACTTTTATAGCAGGTTTCAAAATGGGTCCTTTCACCGTAGTTAGACTAGGTGCATTGACCAGGGGGAATGAGAGACTGAGGAGCAGGTAAGTCAGCATACTATACCGTAAGGAAGAGAGCTCCATTCCTCCTTACCTTTTCTCCGAGAGTCAGGACAGTACTCATATCTTTGAAGTGTTAGCCAAGAGTACAATTCTTTCTATTTGTACCTTCGCTTTTATACAATATAGGAGGAAAGGATTAAGTGACAGTACTAGACACAATTGATGTCGCCCTTAAGAAACCCC
>NZ_JBHUOX010000017.1:0-130503 GCF_042686245.1 Pontibacter toksunensis
AGGACCAGGAACAGAAGAATAGTGAGGAAAACAGCCTGCTTCTCCAAAAAAGAGCAGAATCACTACAATGCTATGAAGCTAATATTTTACTATAGAAACCATCATACATTATAGACCACAACCAAATTTTTTAGACCCTATATTTAATTCACTTTATATAAATATATTCACAGCAAATAATCTAAAATGAAAAGATACTATATTGCGATGGGTTTACTCTTGCTAGTAAGTCCGGCTTTTGCACAGCTAGCTCCTGGCAGAGTGTTTACAGGTGCTTATTTTGGAGGAAGTATGAAAAGGGATAACCCCTCTTCTAAAACCACCTCACTTAGTTTTTCGCCTGTCGCCGCTTATGTGGTTAGCCTGCATTGGATGCTTGGCCTGCAGGCCACAGGCAGTTTCTCCAAATCGGAGTCAGACCTGAGGAATTCGCTACCCATACCTTCAGGGTCTGGCTATACATATTATACTACACAACACACTGTTGATATAAAAACTACTGCCGTTGGCTTTGGCCCGGTGGCACGCTATTACAATACCCTAAGCCCCAAGCTTGCTTTCTTTGCTGAAGGTTCGGCAGGTTATCTGAACACGAAGTACAGGATGGAGAGCAGGATGGGGCAGTTTGTAGACCCAGGCGCCGGAACTACTATTGGTTCTCCTGTCAGTTGGAACCTGAGTTCAAGCGAGAACAGCCAGGGCAGCTTGCATGGTGCCTTTGCACCGGGCCTGTTGTACTTTGCTACGCCAAGACTTGGGCTTGAACTAAAGGCGAACTGGCTAAGCTATACCTACACGGATAAGGGAAGCGAATTTGATGTTGATTTGAGCCTAGCAAAGGCTGCAATAGGTGCTGGTTTCTATTTCTGATAACCTTAAAGGAACTGGGTAAAAAAGGAAGGCCGCTAAAAGAAAAATAGCGGCCTTCCTTTTTGAATTTGTATCAAGACCAGAACCACATCCTTCGCCTCATACTTAGATTCTCGGACTGCACTACGGTATCGCGCCTACTAATTGCATTTCCATAATCGGGCCTTGTTACGTGTATATAACACTTCCATAATATTTTTTTATTTATAATTAAACTTTATAATTTAGTAATAGTACAAGCTGCTTATTTAACATTGACTTAACATGAGCAGGCAGCGGAGATGAAGCGATAGGTATATAAGCAGGTTTTATGGTAAATCGATTCTTTTAGACACCCATCACATATGAAGAAATTTTTATTCATTATCCGCCTGTCACGCAATCAACTATGGTTGTGCCTGGGTGCAATGCTGGTTCTGAACCTGTTGGTGCTGGCAGGAACCTGGGTAGCCCGTACGCTACAGGTAACAGACCATGGCCTCCGATCAGGCCTACGACTGCTTGACCTGGCAAATGAAAATACCATTGCCACCTGGTATTCCTCTATGCTCCTGCTGTCTGTCGCGCTTATGTCGGCAATTTGCTTCAGAGCCGACTGGCAACGCTTTCAGCACTGGCGCGAAAAGTACCTCAGCTATGGGTGGCTTCTGTTCTGTATGATTTTTGTAACGCTCTCGCTGGATGAGGTCGGTTCTTTCCATGAAACAATTGGTAATACAGCAGCCTTCAAAGTCTTTGACAGCAACTCAGGGTGGATGCTCTTCTATGTAGTGATTTTACTGGTGGGAGGCTTCATGTTCACTTTCAGCTTTGTCAGGCTTATACGTTCGAAGTGGTCGGTGGCCTTTGCCGTAGCCGGACTGCTGCTGTTTCTGAGCAACCCGCTGCAGGAGCACTATGAGATTGCGGCCTACATGGCTGCCCCTGACCCTACACTTTGGGTAAGGCCTATTTCGCTGCTCCTGCTTGAGGAAGGATCAGAGATTTTTGCATCAAGCTGCTTTCTTGTCTCCACTGTAGCATATACACAATTCATTACAAAACAACAGACAAGCGATAAGTTGGGGGCTTCCTTACCTCAAATAAGCCTCAACTTTTCCTTCTCAAGAAGAACAGTTTTCGTAACGCTGCTTCTGGTTATTACTGTGCTGGCTGCTGTCTTTGCGGCAGTGGAGATAGGTATCACTGATACAGAGGGGCGCGATGCAGGTATACCGCAGAATTGGTTTCCGAGTGTTATTGCCTTTCTTGTCTTTGTAAGCAGCCTGTATATCTATTTTATAGCAGACCAGACAAATAACCATAACAGGTACTTTTACCTGTTACTAGCACTTGTAAGTGTCTCCATATCGATGTATTACGGCAGTAACCTTTATGCACACTATATATGGAAGACGGCAGCGGGAATACTACCTGCCAAGGCCCTTAAGGTATTCTTTTTGCTGGCTGCCACTATCTTGAGCCTCCGGCTGATTTTGGTGGTTAATGACAAGTGGAGCCGACTACGAACAGCCGCCTGGGCTATCTTTTTTTTCGCCTCTTTCAGCCTGCACCCTCTATATGCTGCCAAACTTGCGTTTGCGGCCTTTGCCTGCCTGCTGCTTGCCTTAACGGCACATGTTTATTTCTGGCAGGCCGCTCCACCCCAGGAACTGGTAAAGTCCTGAAACAGCTATAGCAGAACGGGCAGCTAAATCTTTAGCTAAAACCCCTGAGACCGCACCAATTTGGAACTGGTGCAGTCTCAGGGATTAAATGCAATAGTCCACTCTGGCTGGTGGTTTTGCAAAAGGGAGAGGTGCTGTTCTATCAGAAACCTACAAGGAATTAGTCCAGGTCTCTGTCCCCGCGCTTCAGTTCCTCTACCGAGCGCATCACTTTATCTTTCAGGCTGCTTTTATACTTCTCCAGCCTATCGGCCACTGCAGCATTGGTTGTGCCTAAAATCTGGGCGGCAAGTATACCGGCATTCTGAGCGCCATTTAGTGCTACAGTGGCTACCGGTATACCGCCGGGCATCTGCAAAATGGACAGTACAGAATCCCAGCCATCGATAGAGTTACTCGATTTTACCGGCACCCCTATAACAGGCAGCGTTGTAAGTGATGCCACCATGCCCGGTAAGTGGGCTGCTCCGCCTGCCCCGGCTACAATTACTTTAAGGCCTCGCTTGCGGGCATTCTCTGCATATTCGATCATGCGGTGCGGCGTGCGGTGCGCCGACACGATGGTCAGTTCATAAGGCACCCCAAGGGTTTCCAGTATCTCCGCAGCGGCATCCATCACCTTCAGGTCAGACTGGCTGCCCATGATAATGCCTACCAAAGGTTGTGTGGTCGTTTTTTCGTCGGCCATAGTTTATGCTTTAACTTTGATTATGTTTCTGATAGATGTTGCACGCTGCTGCGCCTCTTCAATGTTGTGCCCTAACACGGTAATGTGCCCCATTTTGCGGGCAGGGCGGGTATACTTTTTACCGTAAAGATGGATGTAAACCCCCGGCACGGCAAGTGCCTCCTGCAGCCCCTCATAAGCCGCCTCTCCGTCATAGCCGGGCTCCCCCAGCAGGTTCAGCATAACGGCCGCGCTCTGTATTTCTGTAGAGCCAAGGGGCAGGTTCAGGATAGCGCGCAGGTGCTGCTCATATTGTGAGGTGTAGTTAGCCTTAATGGTATGGTGCCCGCTGTTGTGCGGTCGCGGTGCTACTTCGTTTACCAGTATCTGCCCGTCTTTTGTCAGGAACATCTCCACGGCCAGTATTCCCACCATATCGAAAGCCTCGATTACGCGCGTTGCTATTTCGATGGCAAGTCGCTGCAACTTATAAGGAACATTGGCTGGCGCAAACAAGAAATCAACCAGATTATGTTCCGGATGAAAGCTTAGTTCCACCACCGGAAAAGCGGTAACCTCACCCGAGGCATTACGGGCCACAATCACCGATATCTCTTTCTCAAAATCCACCAGCTTTTCCAGCACAGATGGTGCCTCGAAGGCCTTGCCAAAATCTGCCTCGCCCGTAAGGCGCGTAACGCCACGGCCATCGTAGCCCTCGCGGCGCAGTTTCTGGAAGGCTGGCAGGAAAGAGAGGTTCTTCTCTAATTCCGACTTATCATTCAGCAGTAGAAAATCGGAAGAGGGAATACTGTGCTTTTTATAGAACTCCTTCTGCAGCCCTTTGTCCTGGATGGTGCGCACAGTACGGGCATCCGGATATACCTTTACCCCCTCCTGCTCCAACTTCTCCAGCGCATCCGCATTCACGTGTTCAATCTCAATGGTCACTATGTCGCACCTCTTTCCGAACGCATACACTGTGTCAAAATCGCGGAAGCTGCCGACATAGAACTCATGGCAAATGTCTTTGCAAGGGGCATTCTCATCAGGGTCCAATATTAACGTGTATATATTAAAATCGAGACCGGCCTGCATCAGCATTCGACCCAGTTGTCCGCCGCCCAGTATGCCCAGCTTTACTTCTCCTTTCATGTAGTCTTTTATTATGGTGGTCTGCTCAAAATTAAGGATTATGTCCGAATCTCAGCTCCTGTTGTTAATTTAATGCAGCTATTTCCGACAGAGTTTTGTTTTCTATCTAACAATACCTATATTGAACTAAACAAATGCATAGCGATATGTCAGAGAAGTTGGTGCGCAGCATGATGGTATTATTCCATGTTCCTTTGTTCTTAATATTCTTCAGAATGCTGTGGTATGCGGGCAGCCTGGCAGGCATAGATCTAAAGCTGGTGCCGTTCCAGTTGCTAAGCCTTTTGCTGGCCGGTTACCTGGTGCTCGGCGACAGTTCCCGCGATGAATACTACCTTACGCTGCTGGTCCTGCTGGTTTATGATCTGGTTTTGTACTGGTACATTTTAAATTAATTCTGAGTAGCTTGCGGCTTTTTAAGCCTCAACGCACCTATGGAAATCATACTGGCTACTTTTTCTGCCTTGTTCTCTGTTGTAAACCCTTTCGGGGCTATGCCTGTGTTTCTGACCCTAACACAGGACGATACCCCTGCACAACGAAACCAGCAGGCGCTGAAAGCATGCCTTTATATGGTTGGTATACTGGCTGTTTTTTTCCTGACGGGGCAGTACATCCTTAATTTCTTCGGCATCCGCATTCACGACCTCCGCATTGCCGGAGGGCTCATGATCATGAGGGCCGGTTTTGATTTAGTGACCCCGGGTGCAAACAAAAAGAAGATTTCCCCGGAGGTGGTGGAAGAAGGGCAGCAAAAAGATGACATTTCTTTCACGCCGCTGGCAATGCCGATGCTTTCAGGGCCTGGTGCCATTGCCATCAGCATCGGTCTTTTCACTACTTCCCTGTCTGTCCTGGACATGCTCTTTATTCTAATTGGCATCATTCTGCTGGCAGGCGTTTCTTACTTTATACTTCGCTCTTCATCCCAGCTTACACGCGTAATGGGTAAGTCTGGCTTGGCGGCGCTTTCCCGCATCATGGGCTTCATAGTGCTCTCTATTGGCGTTAACTTTATTGTGTCTGCCCTTACAGCCCTGTTTTTTGCAGAGCGGTAACCACTTTAAAATTATTGATTGTGAATTGTTGAATGGCTACATCGTTAATCGTTAAGGAAAAAAAAGCAGCTACAGCACCATTTAGCAGTTTAACTACTAAACCTACAGCAATCAACAATTCACAATCAACAACTTTGTCGTATCTTTGCGGCATGCAACTAAAGAACGATCTGCTTATAAGAGCTGCCAGAGGCGAGAAAGTAGAGCGCACCCCTGTGTGGCTCATGCGCCAGGCAGGACGCATTTTACCGGAATACCGTGCTGTCCGCAATAGCCTGAGCGGCTTTAAAGAGCTGGTGGAAACACCGGAGCTGGCCGCAGAGGTTACCATACAGCCTGTAGACATACTGGACGTAGACGCTGCCATCATTTTCTCTGATATTCTTGTGGTGCCCGAGGCGATGGGTTGCACCTATGAGATGATAGAGAAAAGAGGGCCGCTGTTCCCGAACACCATCCGCACTGAGGCAGACATGCGGAAGCTGCGCGTGGCGGATCCGCACGAGCACCTGAACTATGTGCTGGAGGCAATACGGGTAACGAAAAGAGCACTGAACGGCCGCGTGCCCCTGATTGGCTTTGCCGGTGCCCCCTGGACTATCCTGGCGTATATGGTAGAAGGCAGCGGTTCCAAAACGTTCTCGCATGCACGTGGCTTGCTATATACCAACCCGAAGCTGGCACACCAGCTGCTTCGCATGATTACCGATACCACCATCGCTTACCTGCAGGCACAGGTAGAAGCGGGTGCCAACCTCATTCAGGTATTTGATTCCTGGGCTGGCATTCTTTCGCCGGCACAGTACCGCGAGTTTGCCCTGCCATACATCAGCGAAATCTGTAATTCCATCCACAACGTGCCGGTAACGGTTTTTGCCAAGGGCGCTTTCTTTGCTTTAGAAGACTTCAGCAAGCTCAACTGCGCTACCATAGGCCTGGACTGGAACATGGAAATCAGGAAGGCCCGCCAGCAGGTAGGCCCTGACAAAACCCTTCAGGGGAATATGGACCCATGCCTCCTTTACAGCTCTTTTGACACTATACAGCATGAAACCATTAAAATGCTGAAAGAGTTTGGCCCTCAGCGCCACATCGCCAACCTTGGCCACGGCGTTTACCCTGACACTGACCCTGAGAAAGTAAAATGCTTTGTACAGACAGTAAAAGAATACGGAAGCATTGTTGGTGGTGAAGCTATCTGATAAAAAAAGTTTTACAGTCAAAGAGTTTTGAGTTTGACTCTTCACAAATACAGAAATAGAAAGGCCCGCCTAAACAGCGGGCCTTTCTATTTCTGTGATAAAGCCGTTCATTATTGATTGCAATCAGCTTTATAGTAGGTTTACCCTCACTTCCAACTCTCTAGCCCTCTAACTTCCGAACTTTCTAACTCTTTTAACCCACTGCCAGCTGCGTTTCCGGATACTTGTAGGCTGTAGAGGTAGCCCGTGTGCTGAGTGCGAGCGCTAGTGTAAGGGTACCTACCCTGCCCAAGTACATCGACAGGATGATAACACACTTCCCTAAATCAGAAAGCCCGGCCGTGATACCTGTGCTTATACCAACGGTTGCAAAAGCCGATACCTGCTCAAACGCAAGTTTGATGATATCGAACTGCGCGTCGGTGATGGATAGAATAAAGATGAACGCAATGTTGATGATAGCTGCGAACGTAAAAACTGAAAAGGCTTTGTAGGCCACTGAATGCGGGATGGTGCGGTGGCCGATTTCCATGTTGCGCTTGTTGCGGATAGTAGTGAGCACCGCAAAAAGGACGACAGTGAATGTAGTTGTTTTGATACCTCCCGCCGTTGAACCGGGAGAGCCGCCAATAAACATCAGGGCTATAAACATGAGCAAAGTGGGCACATTAAGCGCAGAAATATCTACTGTGTTAAAACCAGCCGTACGCGTGGTCACTGACTGGAAGAAGGAAGCAATTAGAGCCTCTACAAATCCCAGGCTGGAGAGGGTGTTGTAATACTCCAGCAAAAAGAAGCCAATCGTACCAACAGCCAGTAAAATGGCAGAAGTATAAATGGTAACGCGCGACGACATCTTCCAGTTTTTCCAGGGCTGCTCCATGCGCGCGCGCATGTTTCTGGGAGACAGCACATCCAGAATGGTAGGAAAACCAATGCCACCGAATATAATTAGCAGGGCGATAACCAGGTGCAGAATGTAGGAGAACCGGATGGGCTGGGTGTAAAGTCCTTCCGGGTAGAGCGAAAATCCTGCATTACAGAATGCTGACACAGAATGGAAAACAGAGAAGAAGATTTTACTGCCAAGGTTCGTAAACTGTGCTTCTGCCCCCCACGTCAGAAACACGGCCACGGCACCGATGGCCTCTATCGTCAGTGTCAGGAAAATAAGCTTGCGCATCAGGTTCTTGGTAGAGAAAAGTGACTCGCTCTCCAGCAGCTCGTGCATGGCTACGTGCTGCTTTATACCCACTCCCTGCCGCATCAGCGAGGCAAAGAAGGTGGCAAAAGTAAGTATACCCAAACCACCCATTTGTATGAGCATCAACAGCACCAGCTGTCCTCCAAAAGTAAAGTAAGTGCCCGGGTCTACCACCGCCAGGCCAGTCACGCAGGAGGCGCTGGTAGCCATAAAGAGTGCATCCAGAAAGCGGATACCGTCCGGGGCATTCGACATTTTAGGCAGCATAAAAAGCCCGGTACCTATCAGTATCAGCATGATAAAGCTGAGGAGAAAAGTGATGGAAGGCTTCAGCTGCATCGTTTTCAGGTGCACCTGGGTCTCCAGCAGCTCCACAACAAGCAGCAGCAGCATATACAGCGATACTGTTACCCGGTAAAACTCCACCGAAAGCGGGATACCTATTCCCTCGAAAATGTTGTAGATAAGCGGGAAACCCAGTATGTAGGTAAAGAACTGGTTCAGGAAGATGATACCCATCAGGATTCCCTCAAACCAAGTGCGCCTCAGGAACTTGACTCGCTCAAAGGTATACAGGATGCGCAGGAAATAGATGACTACGAATATAGCGAGAATACCATCTATAGCGTAAAACAACAACCGCAGGCGCACAGGGCTTTCTACTACTCCATGTGCGTAAACAAGAAATCCTATCGCCAATATTGTCAGCACATAAGTGGAGCGGCGCATGATAGTATACGCCGTTAACTTGCTGCCGTACAGAAACCTATTTAACGATTCTGTGTTCATTCTTTTCAAACAACCTAATGTGCGCAGCCTCTTCATACAGCCGCGACTTGTCTATGGGCACCACCCCCACCTGCTCGCACACTAACCCTCCGCCCAGGTTGCTAAGGCCGGCCATAAACTCTTTTGACGTTTGCAGGGCCACACACAGTGCCGCAATGCTGATGACCGTGTCGCCAGCACCTGATACATCGGAAATGGAGCGGCGGTGCGCCTCGATATACGTCTTTTCTTCCCCGTCAGCCACAAACACACCACGCTCCGACAAGGTAACTAATACCTGGTCCACTTGCAGGCGCTCCTGTAGTTCGGCCACTGCTGCTTCAAAAGCAGGCAAGTCCTCATCAGCAAAGTCTACCTTTAAGCCCTCTTTCAGCTCTTTCAGGTTTGGCTTGAACAAGGTGCAGCCAGTGTAGCTAAGGAAATTCTTCTTTTTGGGATCGATAACGCTGGGAATGTTACGCTCGTTAGCCAGCTGCAGAAAACGCCGGATGTTCTGCTCCGAGAAAACGCCTTTGTCGTAATCTTCGAAGATAACAACATCGGCCTTGTCCAGCAGCTTCAGGTAACGCTCCTCCAGGAGGCGTTCCTCTTGTCCGGTGAGGTTATGCTCAATCTCAGAGTCGACGCGCAACAGCTGCTGCCCCCCGGCTATAATGCGGTGTTTGATAGTGGTTACCCGCTCGGGGCTCTGCACAATGCCTTCTGTAGACAGCCTCTTTTCTTCCATCAGGCAGATGTAGTCCGCCCCATCCTGGTCAGCACCAATTACAGAACACAACAGCGGAATGGCTCCCATAGCCTCAATGTTGAGGGCTACGTTGGCAGCGCCACCAAGGCGCTTCTCCCGCTTTATTACATTAACTATAGGTACAGGTGCCTCAGGTGAGATGCGTGTTGATTTCCCCCATAGGTAAGAATCAATCATTACGTCTCCCACCACCAGCACCTGTAGCCCATTAAAGGCTTTGAAAAGAGCCTCTAAGCTAGAAACTTGAGTCATTTACTGTAGTTTTGCAAGGCTGCTCTTAATGCGGCGCATGGCCTCTGTCAGCTTTTCGTCTGATGTGGCAAAGGAGAAACGGATACACTGCGGAGCCCCGAAGGCCGCGCCATCTACTGTCGCCACGTGGGCATCTGCCAGCAGGAACATGCTCAGGTCATCAGAATCCACTATCGTTTTCCCCTCGTAGCTCTTGCCAAAATAATAACTCACGTCCGGGAAAATATAGAATGCGCCGGCTGGCAGGTATGTCTTAAAGCCCTCGATGTCGTTCATCATGTCGAGCACGAGGTCGCGGCGGCGGCGGTAAGCTTCCGTCATCTCCAGTGCAGCTCCCTTGCCTCCCTGTAGCGCAGCCGCTGCTGCTTTCTGTGAGATAGAGCTGGTGCCGGACGTAATCTGGCTTTGCAGCTTGTCGCAGGCAGACGCAATCTCTTTGTTTGCGGCCATATAGCCGACACGCCACCCGGTCATGGCATAGCCTTTGGAGAGACCGTTTACTGTTACCACGCGGTCTTTGATGGAGTCCACGCAAGCCAGGCTGAAGTGCTTTCCTTCGAAGTTTATGTACTCATATATCTCATCTGCAATTACATACACCTGTGGGTACTTCTCCAGCACCTTGGCAATGGCGCGCAGTTCATCCTCGTCCCACACAGCACCTGTTGGGTTGCTCGGAGAAGAGTACATCACCAACTTTGTGTCGGAGGTAATCGCCTGCTCCAACTGTGCAGCAGTCACTTTAAAATCATTCTCAAGGCTGCCCATCACCGGCACCGGGGTACCCTCGGCCAGCTTCACGATTTCCTCATAAGACACCCAGTAAGGAGAGAAAATAATCACTTCATCACCCGGGTTTACCAGGCACATCACCGCGTTGGCTATACTTTGCTTCGCACCGGTAGACACCACAATGTTTTCCGGCTTATAGTCCAGGTTGTTATCGCGCTTAAACTTATTCACGATCTCCTGCCGCAGTTCCGGGTAGCCCGGTACCGGCGTATAGAAAGTGAAGCCTTCGTCGATTGCCTTCTTGGCGGCATCTTTAATGTATTGCGGCGTCTGGAAATCAGGCTCTCCAAAACTTAGGTTTATTACATCAAACCCTTGAGAAGCCAATTCTCGCGCTTTTTTGGCCATGGCAATTGTCTGAGACTCAGACAGGGCTAAGATTCTGTCTGACAGTGCTGATCTTACTTCCTCTGTGTTTCGCATTTCTTTTAAGGTTAGGCTGGCAATTTAGTCATAATGCCACAGAATTCCAGCTTTACAATTTTTTGCTGCTGTTGCTGCGGCTTTAGCAGGTAAATTGGCAAGAAGGCTTGAGAATCAAAAAGAAAACAAGAGAAAAAAGACAGAAAGGCTAATAATAGAGGTGCCGTGGAAGTTTTAAAATTTGGAACCTTCCCCTACCACAGGTTCTGAGGGCATACTATTCTGTGTCTGTTTGGAATGCGCATTCCCAGCACTACCTCATGGCTTACGCCTCCCAGAGAACTCACACCTGCATCAAAGGAATAACCTAAATCAAAGACCTCGTTCCATGTAATACCACCCAGCAAAGCGAGGCTATCGTTTTGCCGGTAAGAAACACCAGCCCAGAGTTTATTGTCGTAGATAGCACGCAGGTTATAATCCACCGACAGCGGCAGCGGCTGCAGCAGTTTTACCATAACCGAGGGTATCACATCCAGGTTTCGGGTAGCGCTGATTTTATAGGCGGCTGTAGAAAAATAGTGGTTTTCGAAATTGATGTCTACGCCTCCCTCCTCTCCTACAGAGACTGTGTTGCTGATGAGTTCACTAGCGGAAAGGCCGGCGTAAAAGTTGGAGGAGTAGAGCCACATACCCAGCTTGAGGTTAGGCCGGTGCACTGTCCAGCCAGCACTGGCAGCATCAGCTGGGTTGGCGAAAACCAGTTTGTTTCCATTCAGGGAATGCTGTGAAATGCCTGCAGAGGCACCTGCACCCAGCTTTATCTCTTCCGTCAGTGGCATATGGTAGGCATACGACACGTTGGCTTCCAACCGGGTGAAAGGGCCAATCTTATCATGCAGCAGAATCAGGCCGATACCGTGGTGAGGCTGTGCACCAGCCCTCCTGTAAATGGTGCGCATTTCTTTTTCGCCCACAAAAGAGGGTGTCTTGCTCCCTGCTTCCGGAGCGATGGCCTTGTCTTTGGCCAGTTTGGTGTGGATGCTCAGATAAAAATTGTTAGGTGCGCCGTCTATGCCTGTCCATTGGTTTCTATAGCCGGATTTTATGTCCACATAATTCTCAATTCCCGCTATGGCAGGGTTTAGCAGGTAATTGTTGATCATGTACTGGCTATACTGCGGCTTCTGCTGCGAAAGCACCAGCAACGGTAAAAACATCAAAAGAAGAAATAGGGTAGAAGTTCTGACGCTCATAGTTGCCTTTAGTGAACAATGCTTACGGATCCTGTTACTTTTTCACCATATTTCGGAATGTTTTCATTTAGTATGATCACATAGAAATAAGTACTCACTGGTAACGGAGCACCTTTATATGTGCCGTTCCACTCGTTTACGTAGCGCGTTTTTTCATAGATCTTGCTTCCCCAACGGTCAAACACTTCCACACGGGCATTGGGGTAGTCTTCCAGGGTTTCTATCACCCAGGTTTCGTTTATGCCGTCGCCGTTCGGAGAAAAGGCATTGGGCACAACAATATCACGCCGCACAAAAACATGCACCTGCCCTGTTACCCGACAGCCCGCAGAAGTAGTTGCTACCACTGTATAGGTTATGGTTTCATTAGGGTTTGCACGCGGGCTGGCACTGTAGGGGTCATCAAGTCCCGTGGCTGGCGACCATTCGTAGCGGGTGCCGGGTATGTCCTTCCATTTCCCCAGCTTGACAGTTTGCCCTCTGCTAATTACAAATTCAGTGTAAGGGGCTATATCAGGTAAAACTACAATGACAGCCTGCACAGGAAAGCGTTTACTTTCGCATCCGTTCCCTCCTATTACAGACACGTAATATGTGGTGGTTACATTGAGATGCGGTGTGGTAAACGTGCTGCTGCTGGTGCCTGCCAAAGGAGCACCGCCCTCCGGAACGTCATACCATCTGTAGCTCCCTTCTTCCCCTCCCGTCGCCGTTAAGGTTACAGGGCCGGGCTCACACCGGTCGTTTCCTGTCACTGATTGGATCGTGGGCAAAGGTATGGTTGTAACAGTAATAACATTGGAAGTCACTTTGCCGCATATTGTTTCCACATCAACAGTATAGTCACCGGATGCTGTAGCCACCAGTTCTGGCTTATCTCCTTTGATGAGAATCCCGTTACGCTTCCAGGTAAATTTGGCATCCATTGCCTGTCCCAAAGCGCTTAGTACCACACTCCCTCCTTCGCAGAAGGTAGTATTGCCAGTGGCCGTCAGTTCTATTGTCGGCATAGAGCTTGGACAAGCCACCTCTATTATGACCTGCGCCGTTGCCACTTTGTTATAGCATTGGGTAGAACCTGCATCACTGATTTCATAGGTCAAGACATCTTTCCCAAGAAACCAGGCACTGGGGGTATAGACAATTTTATTTCCGGAGATAACGGCCGTTCCATTTCTAGGTCCCTTTACAATACGGGTTAAAGTGAGCGGGCTGCCAGTTGTATGTGTGTCGTTTTCCAAAACAGCTACTGTAACTGGTTTTCCTGGCGCTGCCTGAGCCACATCATCATTGGCAACAGGCTTACTGTTCCGGTCTAGCAGGCAAATAGTCTGTTCATTATAAAGCCCCCCGGTAGCTCCTGTAAACCCATAGTACACCATTGGGTCTCCATTGAATACATTCTTTATGATGTCATCTTTATGCGTGAATCGCTCTGCACCATCAAAAAGCAACTTCAGTTCCTGCGTAGCTGGGTTCCACAAAATAGTGTATGTGTGGCACTGGTTGTTTTCTACATCTTTGTTATTGGGGTCTATCTGAACAGGCGGAAACTCTGGAGCAGGCATATTCCCATTATAGAAAACAGTAGTATGATCTGCTGCTATGTCAGTTTTATTGTCGATATAACTTTTGTCAGTGTTATCATGCGTATCAAACTCTATTGCGACAGAGGGAGTGACAGGTTCCGGTGCTCCAACACCAAAGGCCTCCCCTAATCTACCTTTCGCCTCCAAACCCCGTGGGTCATTATGAAAGACGAAGGCAATACCATCTGCACCATCCAGATCTTTAGTACCAAGGTAAACGGTAAACTCAAGCTCCACAGGCTTTGAAAGGTCGATTTTCTCTTTCCACCAGATGTAGCCGTACCGCCATTCCCGGTCTTCTGTGATTTTGAAGCACTGGTCAGACAGTTTTACGGCATCACCGCGTGTAACGAACTGAGCTGAAGAGGTAAGCGGAGCTAGTATAAAGGCAAAGCAAAAGCAAAAGCATAATATTATATGGAGCATCTTATTTCTAAGATGAGTATAAGTTCTTTCATACCGAGGCAGAAGGCTCATAGGGCTATGTTAACGACAAAAAGACGAAACTATAAAAGGAAATTTTTCAACAACGTAACTGCCTTCAGAGCAGCAAGTTCAACCATCACAAATCAAAGCCTTCGATAATCAACGTGTGCTTTTTATTCGCGTAAGAGAATTAATATATAGAGTATAGTGACTAAACGAAAGTGCCAAAAAGTTGTTACTAAGTTCTACACTAAGTTTAATATATTCTCCACTAATACTTATAAACAATTTACCCTTGGCGGAGCATGTTATGATGCTCCGCCAAGGGTAAATTGTTTTAAATGCTGTATATTAACGCGCGCGTAAGAAGTTAACGCAGGAAAGTTGAAGGAAGGAGCAGTCTCCTGCCTTGCTGAAATACTATTCTGGATTTTTTACCGGATTTTTTATGCTCCTACTGCTTACCGCCAATCCGACTATACTTTGCCGTATGCGGTACGTTCCACTATGCTTCTGCCGAGCGTTACCTCATCCGTATACTCCAGCTCGCCGCCCACAGGCACACCCCGGGCAATGGTGGTGATACGCAGGTTATGGTCGCGGAGCTTACGGGTAAGGTAAAAGGCTGTGGTATCGCCCTCCATAGTTGGGCTTATAGCCAATAGGATTTCCCTCACCTCTGAGTCGGGCAAACGCTCCAGCAGTGACTCTATCTCTAAATCAGACGGACCGATTCCTTCTAAAGGCGAAATAACCCCACCCAACACGTGGTAAAGCCCCTTGTACTGCGAGGTATTCTCAATGGCAATCACATCCCGGATATCACTCACCACGCACAAAACTTTTTTGTCGCGCAACGGGTTGGAGCAGATATTGCAGATTTCTGTATCTGAGATGTTGTGGCACTGCTTGCAATGCTTCACATCGGTACGCATTTTCACCAGCGACTCAGCCAGCAAAAAGGTCTCTTCCGACTCTTCCTTTAACATATGCAGCGCCAGGCGCAGCGCAGTTTTCCTCCCTATGCCCGGAAGCTTTGCCAGCTCCTCCACGGCATTCTCAATCAACTTCGACGGGAAATTCATTCAGTCTCCTCTTCTACTCAATATCAGCTGACAGATCCTTTTGATGCAGGCTGGTGCACATGCCCATCAACTCCTCGTAAGAGCCTACCTTTACAGTGCATTTGCCTTTGTAATGAATCAGCATGGTGCACTGCTCCGCCTGCTCCTGCGTGTGGCGACACACTTTGATAAGCGTCTCTATCACATGGTCAAAGGTGTTGACGTCATCGTTGTAAACCACGAGGTTGCGCAGGTCTGTACTTTCCTCCAGCAACTCTACCTCAAACTCTTCTTTATGTAAAATTTCTCTCTCCCAATTCATAATGCAAAAGTACGAAAATTTAAGCACTTAACGAAGCTATGCGCTTAGCCCTGTGCCATTTCTTTTTGTCTCCAACCAGCTGGTTCAGCTGTATAATTCAACAATCCTGACGCCCGTTTGATTCCTGTTTCAGCTGAATTACCTGCTGCTATTTTACCCCGGGCAACGCAAAAAAGTGAAAGGAAAACAGGCCATCAAAGCTGCTACTGGTCTGCTGTGCGCCAAGAACCTATTGGGCTGAAGAGATAAAGTTTATACTTTTGTATACAGAAGCGGACATGGCAGCAGTCGCACCCTCCTACTACTGTATTTCTGCAGGCCTTGCCGCAGCCACCGTAAACGGAACTGTACTTTGAAAAAGATAAGGCCTCTCTGGCCAAACCGGCAGAGCGGTTAGCAGGAAAAGATTATCGGACAGCAACTATAATTTGTCGTACTGGGTAGCACTGCTCTCTGCTGCACGCATAGCGGGAGCGGAGCCCAAGAGCCTTGCCCGTACCTAATGCCACCCATTTTCGTTTTCAGGAATACCATTTAAACATGCACGTATGCCAGCCATCTCTCCGGCCTTTCGCCAGGCAGTAAAACAACTGAGTGACAAAGAAAAAGAAGCCATCATTCTGAAAGCTGCCCGCCGCGATGCCGAACTGTACGAACTGCTTTCGTTCGAACTAATAGAGGGAGTAACGCTGGAAGAGGTGTATGAGCAAAGTGCAGATAAGATTCATGAGCTGCTGCTGAATGCCAGCGGCCGGAGTTTGGCAAAGGCGCTTACCAAGGCCCTGCGCAAGTCGGTGAAAGAAATTGCCCGGTTCAAGCGTATCACCAAAAACCAGAAGGCCGAGATAGACTTGCACCTGTACACGCTGCGCCTCATCTTCGACAACTTCACCGGCCAGTTCGACAGCTACTACAAAGGCTTCTATACAGCCTCTGCCCGGCTGCTGCTCCGGACTACGCAGCTTATCCGCAAAAACCTGCACGAGGACTACCACCTCGAGTACAAATCAGAACTGGACAGCTTCCTGAGCCAGATTCACAGCCGCAGCAAACCCGTTCCCGTAGCCCTGCCCCAGGAGTTTGAGGTGGAGTAGTTAATTTTGAATGATTGAATATTCAGTTACTCAATATTTATTCAAGCTCCGTCACCTTCACATCCTCCAGGTTGATATCAGATACTTTTTCAAGTTTGCCTGCCTCAAAGGCTCTGTCGTAGTTTTCGAGGGGGAAATCTTCTTTCGAGGTATAGTTGATGTAGTCCTGGAAGCGGACGCCGCTTACTTCGCGCACATTGGTAGCCTCCCTGAAGCGGGTGCCTATACTCCCGTCCTCTTCTTTGAAATTGTAGGCGAGGTAATCCATGGTGTTGCGCTGCTGGTGAATCCAGTATACATACACGTCTTCATGATCTTCTCCCCCACCCTCAGCCGCAAATGTTACCTGTACTTCGTGATAAGGTTCTCCTTTTATAGTGGCCTCTCCTAAGTACTTCTTCTGCACGGCGGCGTCGTTCAAAAAGTAAGGAAGCAGGGCGAAGTATATTACAGAATTAACAGAGGCACTGAATGCTTCCTGCCGCTCCTGTGGCAGCTCCACTGGTTTATCGTCTGCTGTTCGTTTAAAGCCGCTGTTACTGAGTACATCGTGGATGCGCTGGCCAGTGGAGTCATCAGTGAAAGTGCGGCTGTAAACGTAGGCTCCGTTGTCGCGGAGGGCGCGGTATTGCCTGTCGCGCAACGTGAAGGTTACGATGCCCTGGTCTAAGTGCTTGCCTCCGTGTGCGGCAATGGCAGCGTCCACAATGGCTTGAACTTTCGGCTTTTCTTTTTCTGCGCAGCCTAAGGAGAACAAGGCCAGGAACAGCAGTACGGTGTATTTATGTAGTATCAGTTTCATCTTTACAAAAAAGTATTGGCGCTGCCAAAGATAAGTATTGCCGCTCAATAGACGGTATGCCTAAAACGAAAACCGCTCCGACTCTTCGGAAAGAGCGGAGCGGAAATCGAAATGAAAACAGGTATTGCTTACTGCTGTGCAGTTGCACCAGTTGTATTGTTCTGTGCCGTTACATCAAACGTAATGATGAAGTTGTCGTCGATAACTTTGTCCCCCAAGTCATCAAAGAAGCTTTTAGAACCATAACGTACATCAAACTTTGAGCGGTCTACAGTTACTTCAGCTTTAGCAGTGGCTGTTCCGTTGTTCACATTGATAACGGCCGGGAAAGTAACCTGCTCCGTTTTTTCTTTGATGGTCAGGTTACCTGTTACGTTATGAGTTGCCTCACCAGTAGGATCCGTAGCTGCCGTAACATTGGTAATTTCGAAAGTAGCCGTTGGGTACTTCTCTACACCAAAGAAATCATCAGACTTCAGGTGGCCTACAAGCTTCTGGTTGTCTTCTGCCGTTGTAATATCAGAATTCGTAATCGTGTTCATGTCGATTACCAACTTACCACCAACTACCTCGTTGTTGGCTACTACTAGTTCGCCGTCCTGAAGCTCAATGTTTCCGGTGTGCTCGCCACCAACTTTTGAGCCTTTCCAGTTTACTTCGCTTCTCTCCGCTACAACGTTGTAGCTTTCTCCATCAGCAGGAGTAGTTGCCTCTGTTGTTACTTCTGTTGTAGTTTCAGCAGTTTCAGTTGCGCTCTCGCTGCAAGCTGTGAATAAAAGTGCTGCTGCAAATGAAGCATAAATAGCTGTTTTTTTCATGGGTATGTTTTGTTTTTGGTTTTCTAAATATGAATCCTGAGCCTTTGCTCTGTGATACGTTGCAAATTTATGTATATACATTTAATGTACAAACATTTTAAGTATAATTTAGTTCACCAACTGATAGAAATCTTTTAGAAAGTACGTTTCACCTGTAAAACATTCATAAATAGACTCTTAACTAAATAATTGCATTATAATATGCAGTATAGGAAGTTAGTTTTTACAGGTATCCTTACCTGAGAGTTACAAAACCGACTTTTCAGAAATGAAGTAAGTAACAACTTTTGCACTGCTAAGTTGAAACAAACCATGTGTATAGCTGAATAAGCGGTTAACACCCTGAACTGTAAAATGTTTTCCTGTTAGCCAGCTGATGCCTTTTCCCCGGTTGGTATAAAGTAAAAGAAGCCGCCCCACAGCAACAATGTGTAGGGCGGCTTCTCGAGAAATCACTTCTGTTACTTGCTGGCAGTTACAGTAGACTGGCTTGCAGTTATATCAAGTGACACCACGAAATCATCATGGATGGCTTTATCACCCAGGTTCTCGAAAAAGTTAATGGAACGGTAGCGGATATCGAACTTCGTACGGTCTACCGTTACATCTGCTTTTGGGTTTGCCACACCGTCTTTCACAGTGACAGTAGCCGGGAAAGAAACTGGCTTTGTGATGCCTTTGATGGTCAGATCGCCGGTTACCGTTGTGTTAGGCGCGCCTGCAGCTGCTCCGGCTATTGGCTTCACGCTTGTGATTTTGAATGTTGCTGTCGGGTTTTTCTCTACGCTGAAAAAATCATCTGACTTCAGGTGGCCCACCAGCTTCTGGTTGTATTCTGCATCCTTTATGTCGGAGCAGGTAATGGAGTTCATGTCGAAGGCGAAAGTACCTCCTACAACTTTCTTACCCTGTACGTCCAGTAGGCCGCTGCTCAGGCTGATGTTTCCTATGTGCTCGCCGGTCACTTTTTTAGCATGCCACTTTACGTCGCTTTTCGCTACATCTACTTTGTAAGCACGCGCTTTAGCAGGTGTGGCTACCTCTGCAGTGTTTAAATTGGTGTTGATGCCGTTGTTTGTGTTGCCAGCATAAACCGTGAAGATCATGACGCCAACAAGTGAGGCAAGGACTGTAAACTTTTCCATTTTGGTCTTCGAGTGGGTCTTGTATAGTTGGTTTTTTTATACTTAGCTTCTGATTTTGTCGAGTAGCTCATTCAGCTGCTCTGCCTCCTGTTCTGTCAGGTTTGTGATACCGGTGCCGGTGCCGCTCTCTAGGACGTCCATTTCTTTGAGCAGGTTCAGACCCTTTTCTGTTATCAGCACATCAACGGTACGGCGGTCAGCGGGGCACTGCTTACGGGTTACAAGCTGTTTGGCCTCCAGTTTGTCTACAATGCGGGAAGCATTAGATGTTTTATCCAGCATGCGCTCTATAAGCAGACTGATGGTAGCCGGCTTCGGGTGCTGGCCACGCAGAATGCGCAGTACATTGTACTGCGGCAGCGTTACACCAAATGGCTTGAAGAGGCCTGCCTGTGCCTGCTGCACCCAACCCGAAGTAAAAATCAGGTTGATGTGTGCTTTCTGATGCTCGCTCTTAAAAGAACTTTGCTTGATTTCTTCTTCTATTTTCATTCTATGGCTACTGCTCTGAATAGTGTTAAAAATATGTGTACACACATTAAATGTACAAACAATTAATATATAAGCCTATAATTCTAATTTTATCGCTCTTGGTTAACAGGAATATACATCAAAAGTTAAGAATCATTGTTCAAACAAACAAAATTCGGCACCCGTTACCCTATTTATTACTTTAAGTACAGGATGCCATTCTGCTCCCGCACCAGCTCAAACGGGTCCTCCTCTACAATCAGAAACCCGTCGAGGTCTACGAAATCGAAGGCGCTGCTCAGTTGCATGGCCGACCAGATACCCAAGGATGTTTCCACCATACACCCCAGCATGGCCATCATTCCGTTCTTTCGCGTCTCCAGCAAAAGCCTCACTGCATTCAGGTATCCGCCGGCCTTCATCAATTTGATGTTTACGCCATGAAACTGCGTGCGCAGCAGTTGAAAGTCGGCTGTATCTGTTACAGACTCGTCGGCCACCAGCGGTATCGGGCTGGTTTCTTTTATATGGGCATAGGCCGCAACATGCGAGGCTGGCATTGGCTGCTCCACAAAAAGCACCTGCCCCTGGTCCAGGGCATTCAGGAAGTTCATTAGCTCATCCGGGTCCTGCCAGCTTTCGTTTCCGTCTATCACCACCTTGCGGGGTGTTGCTTTCAGCACCTCCTGCACCATTTCGAGCCCCTGCTCGTGGTTCACCTTTACCTTCAGGCTCTTGAAACGGTTCAGGTTGTTGGCCTGGATAAACTCCTGCACCAGCCCCGGATCCATAATAGGAAGCGAGTAGCAGGTAGCCTGCTGTCCCGGTGGCTGCTGGCCCAGCATGTGGTGTACGGCAATGCTTTTGTGCTGGCAAAAGTAATGGAGGAACGCAGACTCTACCGCGAAGCGCAGGGAGTTGACAGGGGGGTGCTCCTGCAGCAGTTGCAGCAGGTCCTCCATGCTGGTAATGTTAGCCAGGCCTGCCATCAGCAGCACCTGGTACTGCTGGAGCAGCAGCTCGGGTGTTTCGCCGTACCGGATGTTTGGCGCCGCCTCCCCAAAGCCACTGAAGGTGCCGTCAGTTACCTGCACCAGGAAGTTCAGCTTCTCGTCGCTGGCATTCCGGGCAATCTTCCAGGTATACTTTAGTTTGAGGTGCAATGCCTCAATGCGCCATGTCAGCATAGTAAGGGTGATTTAAAATAAATAAACAGGCACAAGATGCCACTTCTAAGCCTGATACGCTATTCGTATTACCTTCAACTTCAACGGTAGAATAAAGTTTGCCTGTCTGTCTCCTATTGTCTCTTAAAATTTAGTTTTGAAATCGGATCCTGTGTGTTTGCGGATGTGCATTTTGCCCCTATATTTGCTAAGCTAATGTAGCTGTGCCCTGTCCGCAAATCCTCTGATTGAAGGCTTTACAGGCGCATTTACTACAAAGGCTTTTTCCGGCGGCTGCCTTATACGGCAGGTTGCCTTTTACCTGATACCATTTATGAAAAAGTCTTTTTTACCTCTGGCCACGCTGTTGTGCATTACCATAGCGGCCATACTGACTGTGCTGCAGCAGTACAGCTTTATTTCATTACCGGTTGAAGCCCTGATGGCCGTGCGCTGGGCAGGCATTGGGGTGCTGCTGATGTACGGCCTGCAGAAACGCTCGCTAACCACCTGGATTCTCATCAGCATGGTAGTGGGTGCCGAAATAGGCTATGACTTCCCTGAATTCGCCACGAACCTGAACGTTCTGAGCAAGGTCTTCCTCAAGCTTATCAAAACCATTATTGCGCCGCTTATTTTTGCTACCCTGGTAGTGGGTATAGCGGGTCACTCTAACCTGAAGCAGGTAGGCAGCATGGGCTGGAAAGCCATTGTCTACTTCGAAATTGTGACAACGTTGGCTCTTTTCATTGGCCTTGCAGCCATCAACATCAGCAAGGCCGGCGAGGGCATCGACTCCAGTGTAATAGCGCAGGGTGAAGAAGAGATTGCGGCCCCGGCCAAGCAGTCTGCCGCCGACATTATCCTGCACGTGTTCCCGGAGAACATCGCCAAATCGGTGGTAGAAGGCCAAGTGCTCCAGATCGTGGTGTTCAGCGTGCTCTTTGCCATTGGCCTGGCCATGGTAACCGAGAAAAAGCGCAAGCCGATGCTGGAGTTCTGCGAGAGCCTCTCCGAGACCATGTTCAAGTTCACGAACATCATCATGTACTTTGCCCCTATCGGAGTGGGTGCCGCCATTGCCTATACTGTAGGCCATATGGGCTTCGGTATTCTCCTGAACCTGTTCCAGTTGCTGGCTACCCTGTATGTGGCACTCCTGGCTTTTGTGCTACTGGTACTGTTGCCTGTGGCCCTGATTGCCCGCATTCCCATCAGACGATTTCTTAAGGCTGTTTCCGGTCCGGTATCTATTGCCTTCGCCACTACCAGTTCTGAAGCTGCCCTGCCCCGTGCCATGGAAGAGATGGAGAAACTGGGCGTGCCGCGTAGAATTGTGGCTTTCGTTATGCCAACCGGCTACTCCTTTAACTTGGATGGCACTACCTTATACCTGGCGCTTGCTTCCGTGTTTGTGGCGCAGGCTGCTGGCGTTCCGTTGAGCTGGGAGCAGCAACTGGTGATGGTGTTCACGCTGATGCTGACAAGCAAGGGAGTGGCTGGTGTGCCGCGTGCTTCTTTGGTTATACTTTTAGGCACTGTCGCTTCCTTTAACCTGCCGGTGTGGCCGGTGTTCGCCATCCTGGGCATCGACGAGCTGATGGACATGGCCCGCACCTCCATTAATGTAACCGGAAATTGCCTTGCCACCGCCGTAGTAGCCCGCTGGGAAGGGGAGTTTGACCTGCAGCCGGAAACAGGCGTGGTAGAGACTACTATCCCTGAACTTGTACAGGATCAGCCGGAAGAGGACAGGGCTCCGGAACTGGTATAAGATTGATAGCAGAGAACTGCAGGTATGAATAACTACCCTCTCTAGTTTCGCGAAAGTTTCCGCTGCTTATGTAGAAGGGAGCTTAATAACTACCACTAATGACAAACTCTCAGGGCAGTTGATAAGCTTCCTTTTTCTTTTCTGACCAATTTTGCCTGTTATTCTGTTTGGTGATGCTGATAAGAATGTTCAAGAAATTCCTTAAATAAGAATTATTGCAGAAGCAGATACTACGCATTCATCCACATATCCTGATATTAATCTTTGTTCTTTATAAATATTTCCGAGGAAGCATTGCTAATATCAGCTTAAAGATTATATATTTAATCGTGGGATTAGAAACCTATGAAACAGAACACGTTAACTAGCAATTCTGGAGTCTATTTGGCTCCGTTCAATAAGTGACACTTCTATACTGCTCTACCCACTGTTAAGCACTTGATGGGTAGGCAGGAATTAACATCCCGCTTTTTACCGACTTTTCCTTACACCATAAATCAACCACTTATGAATAGAGTTTTCTACCCGCTCCTTCTGGGGTTTGCCACCCTCTGCATAAGTTTATTCCCTGTTCTTTCCTATGCCCAGACCGAGCAAGATGCCCTGATGATGGGCGAGCGGAAGCTCTGTGTGGCAGCTACTGTGCAGTACAGCAGTTGGACTGACTATTGGGAGGGTACCTTTAAACGGGACAATGAGAACATGGGCCGGGTTTCGACGAAAGCAGCCGCGCTCATGCTGAACTATGGGCTGAGGGAGAACCTGAACATAATGGCTACCCTCCCCTACATCAGAACAGCCTCCAGCAAGGGTACTTTAAGTGGCCTAAAGGGTTTCCAGGACCTCAGCCTAGCAGTTAAGTGGAGGGCTTTGCAATGGCAGGCCAATAGGCAGAAGGTGTCAGTATTTGCTGTTGGTGGCTTCTCTACCCCCACCAACCAATATAATGTTGAGTTTCTCCCTATGAGCGTTGGCCTAGGCAGTCAGGTTCTCAGCGGCAGGCTGATATCAGACCTGCAGGTGAATAAGTTCAGCTTAACCCTTTCGGGTGCTTACCTGCACCGGGGCAATGTAAAAATAGACCGGTCGGCATACTATACCGACCGCCTCATTAACTCAAATGAAGTGGACATGCCGGATGCTGGAAACTTTCAACTGCGCACCGGCTACCGGAGCAGCCGGGTTATTGCAGAGGTCTTTATCGATAACATGACCACTTTCGGTGGATTCGACATCCGCAGAAACGACATGCCTTTTGTAAGCAACCGGATGAACAGCACGAAGATAGGTCTTGAGGGGAAATATTATTTGGCAAACATGCCTGCGCTGGGTTTTCATGCGGCAGGCTGGCACACCCTGAAGGGCCGGAACGTTGGCCAGGTCACCGGTTTACTGGCTGGGGTAGATTATATCTTTGACTTTGCTTCTAACACCACAAAAAATTAATCACATGAAGAAGCCCTTTAACTTACTCTTGGCCTGCTTCTGTCTCCTGTACCTGGCATCCTGCGACAAAGACGTTGTGGAGACCAATGCTGGCTATCAGGCCCTGCAGCCAGCTCAGACTGACGCTGATGCAGGTACCTGGACTCCTCTTATCGTATCCTCCGCGGCCGATTTTTCAGTTCCAGCCCCGGAGCCTGCTGCTTCTGCTGCCTACCAGCAGGAACTGAAAGAACTCAAAGCACTGACAGCCAATTTAACAGCGGACCAGGTACGGGTTATTGATTACTGGAAAGTAGGCAGCGTGCTGCGGTGGAATGAGATTATGAGGGAGTTGGTAGCCAAGCATAACCTACCCCCTTATCAAAACCCAGATAACACTTACCCGGTACCAAGTGCCGCTAATCCGTTTGCTTACCCGGTATTCCCCTTTTCCAATCCGCCTTATGCAGCCAGAGCCTATGCTTATGTAAGCGCGGCGCAGTACGATGCACTCGTAATGGCTCATCATTTCAAAAACGAATACAAGCGGGCCGCTCCTTATCAGGTTGATGCATCCATCAAAACAGCGGTGCCTAAAAGCGATTTAGCCGCTTACCCTTCAGAAGATGCCGTGGTTGCAGGCGCTTCTCTTGAAATGATGAAGCTTTTGTTTCCGGCTGATATAGCCTACCTCACCAAAATGGCGGAAGAGGAAAAGAACTATCGCCTGTGGAGCGGTGCCAATGTGCGCAGTGATGTAGCGGCCGGAGACTCTCTGGGCAGATGGATAGCCCGGAAAGTTATTCAAAGAGCGAAGTCCGATGGCATGGGCGCATCAGTTGGCACGCCGGAGCTCTGGACGAAGCTGGAGGATGATTGCAATGCAAGAGGTGAAACACCTTGGATGTCTTTAGAAACGCCAAAGCGCCCGCCCATGCTACCGTTTTTTGGCAATGTAAAACCCTTGCTCTTCGATAGAGAGGATGTGCCTGCCTTGCGTCCCGGTCCTCCTCCATCTGCTACTTCTGAGCAGATGCGCAAAGAGCTGGATGAGGTATTAAGCTATACACTGCATCCTACCCGTGAGCGGATGCGCATTGTCAATTTCTGGGCAGATGGCGTGGGCACTTCCACACCACCAGGCCACTGGAATGCCATTGCCACTGAGGAATTTGTAAAGAAGCAGTACAGCGAGGTCCGGTGGGCACGCAACTACGCCTTGTTAAACGTCGCTCTGATGGATGCGGCTATTCTGTGCTGGAACACGAAGTTCTATTATTTTAATGCCCGGCCTTGTCAGCTGGACCCGAAAATAAAAACACTCACCGGCGTACCTAACTTCCCTGCTTACGTATCCGGACACTCTACTTTCAGTGGAGCGGCAGCCGCTGTATTAGGCCATCTTGTTCCGGAACGTGCAAATGCTTTTCAGGCGATGGCACAGGAAGCTTCTGATTCCCGCTTGTACGGTGGAATCCATTACCGCGCTGATTGTGAGGAAGGGCTTAAAGCCGGTAAGAGAGTAGGCGATTATGCTATCGCGCGCGCCAGAACAGATGGGGCAGACTAAAACTGAAAAGGAACCACTCCAGTGACCAGCTCTGCTAATCCGAGTACATGGAATACCTGCTTAAATTAGGTTTCCCTGTTATCATTTCCTGAAGTTTATATGACCATGAGAGCTACAAAACAAGAAAAGCCAGTCTTACTGACCGGCTTTTCTTGTTTTGCACCAGGATATTGTAATGCTTTATTTCGACATCCACACTCTTGGTTTTAACAGAACTACCGTCTGGCCCTATTTTTACCGATTTTACTTTCTGTTCCTCTAAAACAACCTTTGCAACTGGTGCTTCTACCACTTTAACTGTTTCTTTCTCTACAACAACTGTTTCCTTCTCTACTTCCTCTGCAGGCTGATTATTACAGCCAACTGTTAATGTTAATGCAAGTGCACTCAATACATAAATAAACTTTATACTATTATAGTATAACTAGTGTAGGACAAACATATATATATATCTAAAACCCTAAAATGGATTTAATTGAATATTACTTTCTTGCCTGATATAAGGTAACCACTTATAACGGGAGTAACTAATGAATACTAATATATAATAATACTTTAAATTAATATAAGTTTCTATGCCCTACTGTAGGTCAATCAGACTGAGCCGGAAGAATTGTATGTTAGCCAGATAAAGCACGGAGAAATCAGTAAGTTCATCATGTAACCACTAAAATAAATATGCCTGAGGATTAGGGTAACTATTTATCTCGCCTTCAAGCCGTGCAGCACAAAGTTCCCGTCAGTAGGAAGACAAATAAATTTATGCCTGTACATAAAGCTTCTGATGCTTACTACCGTATAAAGTATTCACTACACGTTTATACTATATACAGTTAATATAACTATACAAAATGTCAGAGAAGAAGGTAATCGTAGTATTTGGTGCAACCGGTGCCCAGGGTGGAGGTCTCGCGCGTGCCATCCTGCAAGACAAAAATAGCGACTTCGCGGTGCGTGCAGTTACCAGAAATGCAGCATCAGACAAGGCAAAGGAACTTGCCGGCATGGGAGCAGATGTAGTAACTGCTGATATCGACGATAAACAAAGCATGAAAAAGGCCCTGCAAGGGGCATACGGCGCTTACTTTGTTACTTTCTTCTGGGACCATTTCTCACCGGAAAAAGAAATCGCAGAGGCAAAGAGCATGGCCGAGGCATCCCGTGAAGCAGGTCTGAAGCACGTAATATGGTCAACATTGGAAGATACCAGGAAGTGGGTACCGCTCGAGGATGACCGTATGCCCACCCTGCAGGGCAAGTATAAGGTTCCGCATTTCGATGCCAAAGGAGAAGCGGATCATTTCTTTACCGATGCCGGTGTACCCACCACTTTTTTTCGTGCCTCTTTCTACTGGGATAATTTCATCTTCTTCGGGTCTGGACCTAAAAAAGGACCTGACGGCAAGCTATACCTTACCCTGCCCATGGACGATAAGAAAATGGCTGGCATAGCTGCCGAAGATATAGGCAAATGCGCCTACGGCATCTTTAAAAGAGGAGAAGAACTTATTGGCAAAACAGTTGGCGTAGCAGGGGAGCATTTAACAGGACAGGATATGGCTGATCAACTTTCAGAAGCCATCGGCCAGGAGGTGCTGTATAACAACATCACCCCGGAAGCATACCGCAACCTGGGTTTTCCCGGGGCAGACGATTTGGGAAATATGTTCCAGTTTTACCGCGACTTTGATGAAGTGTGCAATTCAGTGCGCGATGTCAGGTTTTCGAAAGAGCTGAACCCCGATTTGAAAGACTTCTCCATGTGGCTCTCTGAGAATGTAAAGCGCATACCGCTTGAATAGTACCAGCTTATAAGCAACTCTGTTATATATCAAAAACTCCACGGCCTGCCGCACCACAAGCGACAGGCCGTGGAGTTTTCTCCTGTTTCACCGACAAAAGCAGCGCTTTTATCGGGATTATATCCCTGTATAGGCACCTTTTTGCCCATGCGCATCATTTTTGCTACTTTTAATGAGGAAAGTGCCATATGGCATGCCTTAACTATAGCAAAAATAAAGACTATATGAGAAACAAATTCGTAGCACTGCTGCTCTTGCTGGCTTTTGCCTTTACCGCGGCAGTGGCGCAGGAAAGCCAGAAAGAGAAGATTCTCCCTTACCCTATTCACCAGGAAAAGCTGGACAACGGCCTGAATGTGGTCACGGTGCCTTACAACAGCCCGGGGCTGGCCGCGTTTTACATTGTGGTGCGGGCAGGCTCCCGCGAGGAAGTAGAGAAAGGCAAAACAGGATTCGCCCACTTCTTCGAGCACATGATGTTCCGGGGCACAGACAATTATTCCAAAGAAGCCTACGGTGATATCTTGAAAGCCATCGGGGCATCTGCCAACGCCAACACCTCCATCGACCGCACCGTGTACCACATGACGGGAAACGCCGAAATGCTGGACAAGATGTTTGAGATTGAAGCAGACCGTTTCCAGAACCTGAAATACAGTGTGCACGACTTTAAGACAGAGGCCGGTGCCGTAAAAGGTGAGTATACTAAAAACTCGGCCAGCCCCTACCAGCAGTTGTATGAGAAACTGGTAAGCACCGCCTTTAAAGACCACACCTACTCACACACCACCATGGGCTTTTTTGAGGATGTGGTAGACATGCCGAACCAGTATGACTACTCCCTTACCTTTTTCGACCGCTTCTACCGCCCAGAGTATACTACCATTGTGGTGGTGGGTGATGTACAGCCGGAACGCGTAAATGACCTGGCGAAGCAGTACTTTGGCGACTGGAAGCGCGGCACCTACAAACCGGAAATCCCGAAAGAGCCGAAGCAGACACAGACGCGTTATGCTCACGTGAAACAGGAAGGCTTCCCACCCTACCTCACCCTGGGCTTTAAAGGCCCTGCTTTCTCTGATAAGGACAAAGACCTGCCTGCGCTGAGCATTCTGTCTACCATTCTTTTTGCTGAAAACTCTGACCTGTACCGCAAGCTGGTGGTAGACGAGCAAAAGGCCCGGTTTATCGGCGGTGGACCACAGTTCTCCCGCGACCCGAACCTGATTTCTGTATCAGCCTCCCTTTTAAAAGCAGAAGACATGCAGTATGTAAAGGATGAGCTGATGAAGGCGCTAAACGAGGCGAAAACAAAGCCGGTAGATGCTCAGAAAATCGAGGATACCAAATCGCGCATCAAGTACTCTTTTGCCATGAGCATGGACAGCCCTGATGCCATCGCCAATTCGCTGGCCCGCTTCATCTGGCTATCCGGCGACCCGGAGTCGCTGAACAACCTTTACAGCGTGTTCGATACTATTACGGCGCAAGACCTGATGAACGTGGCGAAGAAATACTTCACCCCAGAAACGATGACCGTGGGCACCATTGCCCCAACAGAAAAGTCGCCGGTGAAGTAAGGCTGCGTTTTAATCAATACTAAAAGACATGAAGAACATGAGCATAAAAAGAATAGCTGCTTACATCCTGCCTGCTGCCCTTGTGGCTGCCTCCTGCACCCAACAGCCACAGGTGTCACAGCAAACCACAACAGAAACCACTACTACAGCCACCACTGCCACTCCTCCTGCTGCTGCCTATGATGCCAACCAGGCGTTCGGACCGGGAAAGGTAGTGGAACTGAAGCAACCGGAGTCGAACAAGGTTATCATTAAACTGATGTTTAAGAATGGCTCCATGACTGACCCGGAAGGCAAAGAAGGCCTGACCTACACTACAGCAGAGATGATAACAGAGTCTGGCACAAAAGACATGACGGTGTCGCAAATCAAAGACAAAATCTTTCCGTGGGCAGCAGAATATGGCGTGAACGTAGACAAGGAGGTGACCACCTTCACATTTGCCGTACATAAGGATTTTCTGAACGAGTTTTACCCGATTGTGCGCGGCCTGATGCTGAACCCGGCATTTGCGGAAGAGGATTTCAAGCGTGTAAAGTCGAACCAGCAAAACTTCGTGGACCAGGTTATCCGGGCATCATCAGACGAAGAGTACAGCAAGAAAGCACTGGAGGACCTGCTTTTCCGTGGCACCAACTACCAGCACGTGGTGGAAGGCACCTCCGCCAGCGTACCGAACATTACCCTGGAAGACGTAAAGAACCACTGGCGCAATTACTTTACCCAAAACAACGTGCTGATTGGTATTGCAGGAAACTATAACGATGCCTTCCTGAACCAGTTGAAAAGCGATATGGCACAGCTGTCTGACGCAAAGCCGAACATACCGATAGCAGGCGAACCAAACAGGCCAAACGGTATACAGGTGGAAATCATAAAAAAAGAGGATGCCCTGGGCTCAGCCATTTTCACGGGCAGGCCGATGCCGGTAACACGCTCCGCAGACGACTTCGCGGCCCTGATGGTAGCGAATTCATACCTGGGGGAGCACCGCAAAAGTTATGGCAAACTGTACGATAAAATCCGGACGACCCGCTCCATGAACTACGGCGACTACTCCTACATTGAGTGGTACGACCAGGGCGGCAGCTATCAGCTGCCGAACCCGGGCGTGCCCCGTTCTGCCAACTACCACGCCCTCTGGATTCGCCCGGTGCAGATTGCAGAAGGCCTGAAAAAGCAGTATGCAGAGCTAAGCGATATTAACGTGGGGCACGCGCATTTTGCCCTGCGCCTGGCGATGCGTGAGGTGGATAACCTGATACAAAACGGCATGACACAGGAGGAGTTTGAGCTGACACGGAAGTTCCTTCGCTCTTACATAAAGCTATACATCCAGACAACAGAAAAGCAGTTAGGCTTCCTGATGGACTCACGCTTCTATGGCCGCCAGAACTACGTTGAAGAAATGGACAGGCTCCTGGCCAAATTGACAGTGGAGGACGTGAACAATGCAGTGAAGAAATATTGGGGCACCGATAACCTCTTTGTCACCATCGTAACAGACGACAGCGAGGCGGAGCCACTGAAGCAGGCCCTGCTCAACAACACACCATCACCGATGAGCTACTCCAACCTGGTAAAAGAAGGGCTGCCACAGGAAGTACTGGCCGAGGATGATGAGGTGGCCAGCTACAAGCTGAACGTAACAGACGTGAAGATCGTGGACAGCAAAGACACCTTTAAGTAACTCGTTAACAGAAGCTAAACCTTTAAAAAGCAGCAGACTCATTAGTCTGCTGCTTTTTTTATACTGTCTACCACTCTAAAAAAGGCAACTGCTAAATTAAAATAGTGGAATAGAAATATATTTTTGATATAGTCATATTTAATATTGATATTTATCAAATTTACCTTTACTTAAAATTCCTAAATCAGAAGTTAACCTCTTTAGAAAAAAACATGAAAAAGGTATTAAAAATTACCGGATATGTGGTAGTTGCCTTGGTGGCAGTGGTTGGCGCCGGCATCATTTATCTGCAATACGCTTTCCCGAACGTGGATGCTGCCCCTGTCATAACGATTAAGAAAACACCGGCATTGGTGGAACGTGGTGATTATATTGCTAACCACGTAGCAGTTTGTATCGACTGCCATTCTACGCGTGACTTTTCCCGTTTCTCAGGACCACCTGACCCAAAAACAACTGGTAAAGGAGGCGATAAGTTTGATCACTCCCTTGGTTTTCCGGGCACCTTCTACGCCCGCAACATCACTTCTGATAAAGAAACAGGCATCGGCACCTGGACCGACGGGGAGGTGTATCGTGCCATCACAAGAGGCGTGAGCAAAGACGGCAACCCCCTGTTCCCGGTAATGCCGTACAAATCTTACAGCCAGATGACGACAGAGGATGCCTACGCTGTGGTGGCCTACATCCGAACTTTGGCGCCCATCAAGCACAAGGTACAAGCATCAGACCCTGACTTCCCTGTGAACCTTATCATGCGCACGATGCCTTCAAACGACACGCCTTCCATGCTGGTAAAAACGGCTCTGAATGATGATGTGTCGAAAGGAGAATACCTGCTGACTATTGCCGCCTGTAACGACTGCCATACACAGCAGGATAAAGAAGGAATGCGGCTAGCTGGTGGCATGGAGTTCCCGACTCCGGACGGTGGCAAATTACGTTCTGCCAATATTACCCCTGATAACGAAACCGGAATAGGCAAATGGACAGAAGAGGCTTTTGTGCAGCGCTTCAAGATGCATGAGAACCCGGCTGTGGTTCCTGCTGGTGGCCCGAACACAATTATGCCTTGGAGCATGTATGCCGGCATGAAAGAAGAAGACCTTCGCTCTATTTATAAGTACCTGAGAACGGTAGAACCAGTCAGTAACAAGATGGAGCGCTTTACACCTCCTGCCAAATCGTAAACTTTTTATACCTTAAGATATGTTGAAGAGCTATCCGGCAGAAGCCGGGTAGCTCTTTTTTGTACAGGTGCCCCGGATGTTGTATTATCGTTTGCCAAGGAAAAACCTATAAATGGAATTATATTCGCAGGAAGAAAGCAGAACCCCGGTCCGGCTAGGCTATGCAAACTTCTGGTCCCGCTTCGTCGCTTTTCTGATAGATTGGATATTATTGTCAGTTCTTGCCGCAATGGTTATTCTCTTAATGGGCCTGCCACTTGTTCCGGAAATCAAGGATTATGAGGCCCGCCTGAAGATTAACTTCATTAGCCTGGTGCTGGGCTGGTTGTACTATGCAGGCTTTGAAAGCTCGCCTTACCAGGCAACACCGGGCAAGCAGGTAATGGGTATATTTGTAACAGATACCGAAGGATACGATATCACCTTTTACCGTGCCACCGGCCGTTTTTTCGGGAGGATCCTGTCAGGTCTTATCCTGCTCTTTGGCTACATTATGGCCGTCTTCACAGAACGCCGCCAAACTCTGCACGACATACTGGCTAAGACGCTGGTACTGAAGCATCCTGGCAGGTAAGTAGTTTATGATTTCTCCTTCATCACAAAACCTTACTACTACAGCTGCTGTCTGGAAAGTATAGAATGTGTTTTATTGAATAATCTCAAGTTTTAAGAAAAAAACTAGTATAAATGTAACCTTGTTCAGCCTGCTCAGTATAAAATTCGCCGGATCTAAATTAATACGTATTTATACGCCATGCAGGCTAGCTACTCCCATTCAGAAAGTAAGACAGCGCTTGCAAGCCTGGGAACAAGGCTCGCTGCCTTTGCCCTTGATGCACTGCTTATTCTGACTTTGATTGGTTTAGCTGATTTTTTTACATTTAGCAGCGACGACACAGCGCTGCTGCTTAAACCGGAGAGGATGTTGCACGTGCTGCTGGGCTGGCTTTATTTTGCAGGTTCTGAAACCTGCTCTGCCCAGGCTACCTTAGGAAAATACCTCCTGCATATACGCGTAACCAACACAGCAAACCAACGCATTTCGATTAGAGCAGCCAGCTTACGCTACTTTGCTAAGCTACTAACTCCACTTGTGCTCCTAAAGCAGCTTCTCACAGAACCTTATCTTACCCGCCGCACTTTTCACGACAGGCTGACTAATTCACAAGTGGTATTACGGTAAAGTTGATTTATTGCCCTGATAATCCAGCATCGTTATATTGAACATTGGATCGGCATCCCAGTTCTGGGCCTTGATGCGTTTGTACAGCAGGTTGCTCACCAGTTTCTTTACCTCTTCATCCGTCAGGATTTCGCTTCGGTTATAAAGGTACAACTCGCAGATAACAGGGTTCAGGTTGGGTAGTGTGCCACGGGTAAATCGGGCGTTTATTTCAATTGTCTCCACTTCGTCCAGTTCCTCCAGGGCTGTATGCATCACCTCTGTTATTTGTGTGTTTAAGCTTGACTTCTGCAGCCCCGGCTGGCTAGAGAACTGCCAGTACAGCAATCCCGCCACTATTAGCGTTGACAACGCTATCGATAAGTTGAACACGTAACCTTTCCCACTCGCAAAACGTACCCCATGTACGGTTACTTTTCCCATAAACCGGAATATCAAAGCAGCAGACAACTGGATACCGGCAAGTTGTATAATGAGTAGAAATATTCCGCTCCGTATCAGCTGCCAGTTCCCGAAATTTAGCGCCATCCCGATCAATCCGGTTGGAGGAGCCAGCGAAGCTGCCACCAGTATACCCACAGCAGCACCGGGCACCAGACTATCCCGCTCTGAGGAAATAATGTTCACACCACCAGCTATACCTGCCACGATAGGCAAGAGAACAGACACCTGCGAAATCTGGCTCACAGACACCATCAAAGGCGTAGCATGCTGCTGATTAACGAAGAAAGAAAGTAGGAACGTAACAAAAACAGCCGTACCAATAGCCATAAAATAACGCATCAGGCTTTGCCTCAGCAGTCCCATTTTGCCTGCCGCGGCGGCAAGGGCAGCATTCATAGCCGGCCCCGCAAACGGCGACACCAGCATGGCTGCCACCAGCAGAAAGCTGGTGCCGGTGTAGAGGCCAATCCAAACCAGTATGGCCCCGGCCACCGAATAGATGAGCATGCCTTTTTTGGAGCCAACGCTTTGTATGCCTCCCAGAAATATTTCGATAGGGCTCCGTAACGACACATCGGCCACCTGGTCGGGTGCCTCGCCCTGTGGCGGGTACAGTGTGATGATGCCACGCGGTATGAGGCTTATCTCTGCGTGCTCATATTCACTGATGTTTTCTATAAAGCTGCTGACCTTCTGGTTGTTCAGGTGTATCGTCACCAGCTCACCTCCGCCTACCAGCGACTGTACCATCAGGTTTTTACCGTTGTTCTCTTTTGCTATTCTCTTTATCTCCTCTCCCTCTCCCTCCTTTACTTTTACTGTTAATCTGCGCATAGTTCTTTTATTTTCATTTTATACTACGGAGACAGCAGCAACAAGTGTTGGCAGAAAAAGCAGAAGCCCCTGCAGTTATGAACTGCAGGGGCTTCCAACGCTATGAAGGCTTAAGGGTACTTCTTAATTACTGACAGCTCCAAACTGGCTGGATTCTACAGTAGCAGTTCCATCGGGCGCCACCGTTACTTTGAAAAGGAAGTCATACTTATTATCTGAGATCTCCGGCACGGGCCTTTTCGCTCCAAGGGCTTCCACAATAGGTAAAACGGTATTGGAATGGCCGGCTACCACCACTGTCTCCCCCCGGTGGTTTTGCAGGATTTGCTGCTTCAGGTTATTGAAATCATGTGCCTCATACTGCCGCACCTCCAGTTGGCGTGCATCAGCCAAAGGCTTGAGCGTATTTATAGTACGGATGTACTTGGTGGCATAAAGGGCATCTACGTCCTGCCCCTCCAGCAGCGTTAGCAGCGCCTCCGCCCGTGCCTGTCCGGCTGGTGTTAAGCCGGGGTCCTGGTTGGCAGGGTCAGAAATGTCCTTTTCCGCATGGCGCACAAGGTACACCACCACAGGTGCGGCGGCCTTGCTGTCAGCATTTTCAGCCATCGCCGCTTCTGTTGCATTCGTGTTGCTACGGCAGGCAACCGTGCTGAATACCAGGAGCAACAACCATAATTTCAATAGTAAATTCAACTTAGTGTTCATAAAGGTGTTAGTTGGTTGTATAGTTGGCATGAGTTAGCTTCCAATTATAACAGTTTTTCTCCGGAAGCCCTAACCCGCGCTGCCCGCTTCTGCTTCCCCTGCCGCTCCAGTAGCTGCACCAGCCTCTCCCGCGCTGCTGCATGATAAGGGTTCGCCTGCAGTGCTGCTTCATAAGCTTTAACAGCTTTCCTGTTCTTTTGCTTTGCCTCCCGCAGTTGCCCGCTGGCATAATGTTTTTTAGACCACTCCAACACCGTAACAGGGGCAGCCTGCTGGGCTAACACCGCCTCAGCCTGCTCTAGATTACCTAAATCTGCCAATACGCCAGCTAACAGGTACTGCTCCCCACGTAGCTTCACTTTATTTCGCAGTATCGGCTGCATGAGCGCTTCGGCAGCAGCTTTGTTATTGAGTTGTAACTGGTAAGCCGCCATCCGCACCATAAATTCCGGGCGGGCACCGCCGGAGGCCTCCAGGATGCGTTGCGCCTCTTCCAGCGTTTTATATGCCGCTGCATAATCTCTCTGCGCGGCCAGCACATCAGCATATTGCCCCCGGAGCGTATAGTTCTGCGGCTTCGTGGCTACCAGTTTTGCCAATGCCTGTACCGCTTCCGGAGCCTGCTGGCTGGTACCTTTAAGCCAGTTGGCATAGGCAAGGGCCTCATCGCGCTGGTCCCGGAGGTACGTGGAAATGGTGGGTGCCTGCTGCACATAAGCTTCTGCTGTGGCAATGGCTTTCGGAATCATAGCATAGCTTTCATACAACTCCCGGAAACGCTGGTTGATGTAGGCGCGCTGCAACAAGTCATCCTCTAACTCCAGCGCTTTGCTGTAAAGCGCAACCTGATCAGTAAGTGCCACCTTCGAAGCCAAACTACCATTCCGCTTCTGTGCCTCCAGTAGTTCTGCTTCGGCCACATAGATAGGAGCATAACTGGCGTTTATATTTCTAGACTTCTGCAGCCAGTCTTTTGCGGCGGCATACTCCTTTTGCTGCTGTTTCACGTTGGCATACGCAATCAGGGCGGGCTGATACTGTGCATCATAGGTGAGGGCAGTATCCAGCAAAGCCAGCGCCTTCGGCAAGTCCTTTTCCTGCTCTGCCAGATTCAGGTACACCTGAGCCCAATTACTAGCCATGGCGCTTTTATCACCGGCCAGGTACGCCCGCTGCCGCTGCACCAGCCCATCCAGAAACCTGTACAGTTCCGGGTCTTTTGCCTGGAGGTCGGAGGTGGTGTTGATAGACTTGTGGTTGAGCGGGTGCACTTTTACGGGCTCAAAGTATGCCGGATACGTCTGTGCGAGGTACTCGTGCTCGTTATTGGCAGAATAGTAATCGAGGGTGCGGCCCTCCTTCATGGCGTTGTGATAAAGGCGGCGCACTTCCCTTTTCTCCGCATCCGTAAACACGCTCTGGTGAAACAGGTGCACATACTCGTGCAGGACCACGTTCCGCTCCAGGTACGAGCCGCGCACCACGTACTCAATGGCCGCCGCACCGCTGCCCACTCCCCTGATGTCCATCCACTGCCGGTTATCAAACGTCGTAGCCTGCCGGAAGTAAGGAGAGTTCATAGCGGTAGCCAGGTCTTTGTGCAGGGGCGGAATCAGGAACTTCTCCCCCTGCCTTGACAGGAACGGGAAATATACGATGCTCTCGTACAGTTGCGACCACACCATCTGCTGCACCTCCTTGCCGGGGTAATAGCTGGCGTCCGGAAACACTTCCGCAAAGTTTACCGGGTCCTGAATCAACGTCTGTGCCACCACCTGCTGCAATGAATCATAGTTGTGCAGGTAAGTCAACTGCTTTTGTTTGATGACAGCTGCCAGGGCATTATGCGCAGGTCCGTAGTGCTTTTTCTTTTGGAGGATGCGCTGGAAAATGGCCTGTGCAGAATCGAGCCGGGCCTGGCGGTTCATATCGAAAGCCATGTAATAGGTGGAACCACGCAGCATAGCGGGCAATACAGAAGCCGGGTACTTTTGCTGTACTTCCTTTGCCATCGTGAGCGCCTCCTGCAGTTTGTTTTCTGAGATAAGCGTATCAGCGGCTTTCAGGGCCTCCCGCACTTCCTCATCCTCCGGCTGGGCATAATCGGCATAGGTAAGGTTGGTGTGGCCGTTGCCCCAGTGCCAGTGCGTGACGTAGTGCAGCGGGTTCAGTTCCAGCGCCAGCTCCCACTGCGCTGCCATGTCGTTTAGCTGCGTGGCATCCACGCGTCGCCAGATGGCGTAGCCATAGTTAAAGCGGGCATCAGCATTGAAGGGGTCGAGGATGAGACTGGTGATGAGAGGCTTCTCTGCTAGTTCCGGCTTCTGATTCCAGAAATGCACATCCGACTCCAGCAGATAGGCTCCGGCATTCTTGGGATTCCATCCCTGCACTTTCTGTGCCCACGCCAGCGCGTCTTCGTACTTTTTCTGCAGCATCAGCACCCGCCCAACTGTTAAAGCGGCTGCCTCATCTTTCGGGTTTGCCTGCAGCAACTGCTGTGCAGTAGCCATTGCCTTCGCTAACTCCCATGCCTGTATCTGTAATTTACTTTGCAGCAGCAGCGCCTCCCGGTGGCCTGGGTTTTCCTTCAGCACCTCCTGCACGAGGGCCTCTGCCTGCGTAAATTCGTTCTGCAGCATCGCCAGCCTTGCTTTAGCCAGCTTTACAGGTATACCTGGTTTAGCACTATGCAGTACCTGCTTCGCCTCCTGCCATTCGCCCAACTCCAGCAGCTTGTTTGCTTTGGTTGCCGAATCTGTGGTTTGCGCCTGCCTTGCCTCCTGCCGCTCCTGCTGTAGCTTCTGCCGGACCGCCGCCACATCATCGGGGTGCTGGGCAAGCGCAGGTACAGCCGAAAGCAGGCTGAAGGTATAAAGCAGCAGTTTTTGAAAAGTAGAATGCATGGGTGAATGAAGCATTTTTAAAGCACAGTTGTCAATTTGTAACAATGCGCGATTTCAATATAATAATTTACACAGTCACCTAGCCGTGTCCTCTAACCAAGTGCTGTTGGTGAAAATATCATAGTTTTTATGCCAAAGTATAAATATATACTTTTTGTACTTCGTATTCCGAACATTCCGGAGGCGGGAGCAGAAAAGGCTCAGCGGATTGGAGATAAGTATGTATTCTAAAGCTCACTTTAATGGGCCAATTGTCACCTTTTGTTCAAGATGAAAATGATGTGTGTAGTTTTCCAATAAGTGTGGGTGGAAACACAAACTCAGGCTTGCTCCTGCTCTACCTTAGATGTACGGCTTTGCTGTGATGCTTGCTAGTCAGGGACAGGACTGAAAACACAAAAGCCAGTCCGAAGACTGGCTTTTGATGAGTTGATGTGCGCACGGGGAGATTCGAACTCCCACACCCGAAGGCACAGGCTTCTGAGACCTGCACGTCTACCAGTTTCGCCACGTGCGCGAAACTCACTATAAAATTTAATGTCCCAAAACCCTTAACCCTTAATGATTGGGATTGCAAAGGTAACAGCTAGATTTTAATTTGCAAGAAGGGTCCAAAAAAAACTGAAGAAATTTTATACCGGTGTCTCCTCCTCCACTACCGGGTTGAGCTCTTTCTTAGACAGCCGTTCCAAGCGGCGCAAAGACCACAAGCCTATGACGACCCAAATAAAACCGGCAGAGAAACCCGCCAGCACATCGGTAGCGTAATGCACCCGCAGGTAAATCCGGCTAAACCCAATCAGTAGCACAAAAACCACCAGCAGCGCCACGAGTAGATTACGCCACACTACCGGTTGCACGTGCTTCCAGACAAGGTAAATAATCAGCCCATAAAAAGATGCCGCCACCATAGAGTGCCCGCTCGGGAAGCTCAGGCCAGAGGCCTCTACTAAGGGCATCAGGGGCCGTGGCCGGTCAAAGAAATACTTGAGCACAATGTTAAGGGTAATGCTGCCGAGTGCCACCACCGGCACCTTCAGCGAATACCACCGGTGCCTGCGCACAAACAGGAAATAGGCCACAAGCAGCAGGGCGGCCGGAGTGAGAAACTGCCTGGAGGCAAAAAATGTAATAAACTTGATAAAGCTGTCCAGAGCCGGACTGGCAATGTCTTTCGCAAAACTAAAGGCGGCTTCGTCTACACCGACTTTATCTCCCTGCAGTATTTCGGCACCGATATACAGAAAGCAGATGATGCAAGCCAGGAACAACAGCCATACCAGCACCAGCTCCACTGTGAACAAGGCTGTGCCAGCCACTATTCTTTTGAAAACTCGTTGTATCATAAAGTTGGCGTTTCATTTACAAATTATGTCTGAGTTTGTACCAAGGCACTCTCTCCTCGTACGTACACCGAGTGGTAAAGGCAAACTTTACCCTTACATCCTAAAACTATGAAAGACGCCATCAGGTTGTTTGTAGCTGCTACTCTACCCGAAGCCCTGAAACAGGAACTGCAGGAACAGCTGCAGGTATATAACCATCCGTCTGTCCGGCCTGTGCCTCACCAGAACCTTCACCTGACACTCTTTTTCCTTGGCAATGTGCCCGTGCAGCAGCTCCCGGACATTAAACAGACAATACGGGAGGTGGCGCAGCGGCATCAGCCTTTTGTGCTGGACTTTGGGTGCACAGAGCCTGGCCCAAAGCCTAAGAGCCCCCGCCTGATATGGGCACGCTTTGCAGAGCTCCTCGCTTTCGAGCAACTGAGCCACGACCTGGCACAGGCACTCTCGGCTGAGCCACCCAAAAAGCAAAAAGCCATTCCGCATGTCACTGTCGCCCGTTTCAAAAAAGACAAATCCGTTCCGAACAACCTGTTCACTATAACAGCCAAGGAGCCGCTGCAGCTGCATGTTCCGGCAATTGCCTTGTGGCAGTCAGAGCTGGCGTCACCGCACCCGGTGTATTCTGTGCTGGAAACTTACCCGCTGGGCTAAAACCTGCTGCTGCTGTTTTCAGTATGATAAGCCTGTGTCAAAAATATAACGATGACAAAAGCTATGAAGCAGGACGACCTGACAAAATTGGTGTTGGATTTAAAAGACAGGGGCCTGACGGTGGCCTTTGCGGAGAGTTGTACGGCGGGTTTGCTTGCCTCTGAGTTTGTAAGAGCCACAGGCAGTAGCGATGTGTTGCTCGGAAGCCTGGTGGTGTATCACCCCAAAGTGAAACAGAAGCTGCTGGGTGTCAGCAAAAGTACGCTAAAGTTGTATACTGCCGAATCGCAGCAGGTGACGAACGAGATGGTGATGGGACTTAAGAAGCAACTGGACGCTGACATCAGTATTGCTACCACCGGATTGGCTGGTGAAGGCGGCTCCGAGACTACCGAAAAGCCTGTGGGCACCATGTTCGTGTCCATCCTGTTTGACGACAAGGCAGAGGAGTTCCGCGAAGTGTTTGAAGGAGACACCGACAGCATCCGGAAGCAACTGGTAGATTATATTTTCGGAAAATTACGTGGCATCATAGAACAGCATTACAACCGCTGATTTCTACTTTAGTGGCCATACGTTCCTGCTTTCATTCTTGCCAAACCTCCCCGACAGCGGCTTTCACCGTGTAGCCTCCTTTTATGACAGGCTGGCCCACCTCGTGTACGGCAATGCACTGGAACGGGCACAGGAAAGTTTGCTTCCGCACCTGCCCAATAAAGGCCGCGTGCTGGTAATTGGCGGGGGCAGCGGCTGGATTTTAGAGCAGCTTTTGATAACCGGAAAGCAGCTGGATATTTTATATTTGGATGCCGCCCCTGCGATGCTGCAGCGGGCCCGGCACAGGTTCGATTGCTTCCAGCAGCCACACCACTGTTCTGTTTCTTTCAGGCTGGGCACCGAAGAGGCGCTGCAGCCCCATGAACAATTTGAGAGAATCATCACGCCTTTCCTACTCGACCTCTTTCCTCCTTCCCGCCTGCAACAGCTCATGCAAACGCTGGCAGCTGCGCTTACACCTCATGGCTACTGGCTCTTTGCTGACTTCTGGCCCTTGCAGCAGCCTCCTCCGCTCAGGCAACAGCTTCTAATCCGGGGCATGTACACTTTCTTCGGATTGATTAGTGGCGTAAAAGCCAAGCAACTCCCGGATTACGCCTCCCATTTCAGGAGCTTAAGTTTAGAAGAAACATGTAGCAGTAGCTTTTATGGAGGAATGGTACAGGCGAAGGTCTATTACCTCTCCCCGGCCCTCTCCTAAAAACAGGAGAGGGTGTTAATTCTTGTATCATATAAAGTTATCGAGTTTAGTAATTCTAACAGCTTTAACACCCACATTATAAGCAGTTATATTATGCATACTTTGCTAACATAATAGTGAACTCCCTCTCCTATTCTTAGGAGAGGGTTGGGCAGAGGTAAGAAGCCAGAATTGTTCCTCACCCCCACAACTACTATATTTATACTTCAAAATTATTTTCAGAAACAGGATAAATGAAAAACAAACTATACTCCTTGCTGGGTCTGGCACTGGGGCTGATAGCGCAGCCGGTGCTGGCGCAGCAAAAGGTGGACTACAGGCTCTCTTTCCCCAATGCGGTACACCATGAGGCAGAAATTCAGGTAACCTTCTCCGATATAACCTCCGACACACTAAAAATACTGATGCCACGCACCTCGCCGGGCCGCTACGCCATCCATGAGTTTGCAAAAAATATATATAACGTACGAGCGACCGATGCCCAGGGCAAACCGTTGCAGATTTTCCGCCCCAGCACAAATGAATGGGACGTGCTGGGCCACAAGGGCACTGTAACGGTGAGCTATACTTTGTTTGCGGATCATGCGGATGGGACTTACGCCGGCGTAGATGAAACGCACGCACACCTGAACATGCCCGCCACCCTGCTATATGCCGAAGCGTTTGAGAAATCGCCTGCCTATGTTACGTTTAATATTCCGCAGGGCAAGAACTGGAAAGTGGCTACGCAGCTGAAGCAGCAGCAGGGAAACACTTATTTCGCGCCGGATTTCCAGTACCTGATGGACAGCCCGACCGAGCTAAGTGATTTTGACCTGGCAGAGTGGACGGTGCAGGAAAATGGCAAAACTAAAACAATACAGGTAGCGCTGCACCACCCGGGCAGCCCGGAGCAGTTCCAGGAGTATGTGGCGAAGACAAAGAAGATTGTGGCAGAGCAGCGCGCGGTGTTCGGGCAGTTACCGGATTACGATTACGACCGCTATACTTTTATAGGTTGCTATATGCCGCAGGCCGTAGGTGATGGGATGGAGCACCGCAACTCCACTATTCTCACCAGTTCCCGCCCTTTAGGCGCAGCGATGGATGCTTTGTTGAACACAGTGTCTCATGAGAAATTCCATGCCTGGAACGTGGAGCGCATCCGTCCAAAGAGCCTGGAGCCGTTCAACTTTCAGGAGGCGAACATGTCGGAGGCGCTCTGGCTGGCTGAAGGCTTTACAAGTTACTACGGTGACCTGACCATGGCCCGCAGTGGCATTTATAATGTAAAAAAATATGCTTCCGACTTAGCAGGCGATTTAAACTACGTGCTGCTGTCTCCCGGCCGGGAGTATCACAGTCTGGTGGAGATGAGCATGCAGGCACCTTACGTGGATGCCGCCCGCTCTGTAGACCCTGTGAACCGCCACAACACGTTTATCTCCTACTACACCTACGGCAGTATGACAGGACTGGCCCTGGACATGATTTTACGGCAGAACTACAACAAGACCCTGGACGATTACATGCTGGCGCTCTGGCGCAAGTACGGGCAACCGGAGAAGCCTTACACCTTAGCTGATCTGGAAGAGACATTGGCAGAGGTTTCCGGCAATAAGGCTTGGGCAAGCCAGTTCTTCCGAAACAGCGTAAACGGGAGCCAACTGCCAGATTTCACGCCACTCCTGGCAAAAGCAGGCTTTGAATTGCGCAAGGCTAAGCCAGGTGAAGCGACCCTTGCCATGGTATCGTTAAAACATGGTGAGGAAGGCGCTGAGCTATTGTCAGGCACGTTTGTAAACTCTGGTGCTTACAAGGCTGGCCTGGACCGTACGGATGTGATCCTGACACTGGATGGTCAGAAAATCAAGCGGGAAAAAGACCTCCAGAAAGTACTGAGCAAACACAAGCCAGGCGATTCAATTCCGGTAACATTCAACCGCCTCGGCCAGACCCGCAGCACCACACTGGTGCTGGACGAGGTGCCTACGCTGGAGGTTGTGCCTTACGAAACCATCGGCAAACAACTAACACCGGAGATGCAGCAGTACCGCCAGGCATGGCTGGGTTCTAAGGCAAATGGCAGCGCCACAACAAACTAAATTTAAAGTCGTTGTGTGCCTGGGCGGGTATGTTTTGATTTGAACTACTTTCCGCGTAACTTAGTATATAGAGATACACAAAGCCATTTCACGTGAAAAATATATTTACAACCATACTGGCAGCCGGTCTGCTCTGGACCTCTCAGGCCATGGCACAGGATGTGAAGCCAAGCCTGGACGCAGCACCAGCACCTGCTGTTTCTGCTGAACCGGCATTGACAGAGGCAGCTATTGCCCCTGTGGCAACTGCAACTGCAGATGAAAAGCCAGCCTGGACAGGGCCAAAACTAAGCTATAGCCTCTCTACAGGCGCCAGCTTCAGTAACGGCTTTGGCAATGCGCAGTTCATGACACCTTCTGTGCGCTACCACCTGAACAACCGCTTTCGGGTTAATGCCAGCATGACGTACATGAACGTGTCGTCTTATAACACACCTGCTTTTATTCCGGAAGGCACCACTGTGATGTACCGCAACAGCGGTGGCAGCCACTATATTGCCAGTGTGGGCGTAGATTACCTCGCCAGCGACAGGCTGATTCTGAGCGGCAATATCTGGAAAGATTTCTCGAACCTGCCAGCACAGAACATGAACTATGGTCTGTACAGCCCCGGTCGCCTGGGTGCTGACTTGCAGGCAACTTATAAGATAACAGAAAATTTCTCCGTGTCAGGTGGAATCCGGTATCGGGAAGGTGGATCTCCGTTTGCGAGTCCGTTTTACAACCCCGGCTTCGGCACTTATAACCGGAATGGTTTTGGGTACTAACTAAAGCATTTCGTTATAACAAAAAGCGCTTCTTCGGTAAACGGAGAAGCGCTTTTTCATTGCTGCGGGCCTGGAATAATCTCAACCCATTTCTATGCCCTCCCTAACCTTCGCCGCCGTTCTGCTGTTATTATAGCAGGACAAATTGAAATTTACTTTGCAGCAGAAAAATCACATACGCCACATCAGAAACGAACGCCTTGAAACGATAAAGAAGGACTACCGGGGCAACAAAACAATTGACGGGCGCTTTGCCAACGGTGATACGTTGTACAACCCGCCCTTCAGCAAGGTTTTGAGCTGGCAGTTGAGCCGGAACCCGCAGCGTGAGGAGAAGAAGCAGGATGATTTTGTTCCTCCCATCTTCGAAGGAAGTGAATTTATAGAATCAGACAAGGACATGGTGGTGTGGCTGGGGCACTGCAGTTTCTTCATCAGGCTGGGGGGTGTTACGTTCCTGACTGACCCGGTTTTATTTGATGTGCCGCTGCTGCCACGGCGCGTGGGGTTGCCTTGCCCGCCAGAGCAACTGCGCAACATCAGTTTCCTGCTGCTCTCCCACGGCCACCGCGACCACCTCGATAAGAAGAGCATTCGTGCGGTCTTCGAGAGTAACCCGCAGCTAAAGGCGCTGATCCCGCTGCGCGCCGGAGACATTCTGCGTGCCGTAAACCCACACCTGCCCTACCAGGAAGCAGGCTGGTACCAGAAGTTTGATTTACTGCCGGAGGGTGTGGAGGTATACTTTATGCCCGCTTCCCATTGGCACCGCCGTGGTTTGCTGGATATGAACAAGGTATTGTGGGGCAGTTTTGTCATCAAAACGCCCACCTTGAGTCTGTACTTTGCCGGGGATTCGGCCATGGGGCCGCATTTCGAAGAGATCGAGGACCTACTGGGCCCCATGGATGTGTGCCTGATGCCGGTAGGTGCCTACAAGCCGGCCTTTCTGATGGCAAAGAGCCACATGAACCCGCACGAGTCTGTTAAGGCCTTCAACCTGCTGCGCGGCGGCACCTTTGTTCCGATGCACTACGGCACCTTCGACCTTTCGGATGAGCCGCCAGGTGAGCCGGTGCGCCTGTTGCGGCAGATTGCTGCCGGGGGAATGCTGCCGGGGCTCAGGATACCTGCCATCGGTGAGCCAGTGCTGCTACAGGACTTGTACTAAAGGCCATCGGTTAGAGCATACTTTTGCTATATTTGTATAGTTTACTGAATGCTTTGCTATGTCTCCAACCCTTATCATCGGCTTAATTGTAGCCTATTTCTTTATTCTGATTTTTATTTCTTACCTCACCAGTAAGAACACCGACTCCGAAACCTTCTTCCTGGCTAACCGGCAGTCGCCGTGGTACGTGGTGGCCTTTGGTATGATTGGCACCTCGCTCTCAGGGGTTACCTTTGTTTCTATACCGGGCATGGTGCAGAAGGCACAGTTCTCTTACCTGCAACTGGTGCTGGGCTACCTGCTCGGCTACTTCGTCATTGCCACGGTGCTGATGCCGCTGTACTACCGCCTTAACCTTGTCTCTATCTATACTTACCTGGAGCAGCGCTTCGGTTACTGGTCTTATAAGACAGGAGCTGGCTTTTTCCTGCTTTCCCGTACGCTAGGGGCGGCTATCCGCCTCTTCCTGGTGGCCGGGGTACTGCAACTGGCCGTATTCGATAGTTTAGGCGTGCCTTTTGCCGTTTCTGTTATTATCACCATTGCGCTTATCTGGGTTTACACGTTCCGGGGCGGTATGAAAACCATTATCTGGACCGACACTTTCCAGACTACGGCTATGCTACTGGCGGTGGGCATCAGTATCTGGCTTATCTCGAAGGAGTTGAATGTTGGCTTCCAGGGCATGGTGAACCTCATCAGCGAGAGCGACTACTCCCAAGTGTTCTTCTGGGATGTGAAGGACAGCAAGTATTTCCTGAAGCAGTTCTTTGCCGGTACCTTCATCGCCATCGTGATGACGGGCTTGGACCAGGACATGATGCAGAAGAACCTGAGCTGTAAGAACATCGGGGAGGCACAGAAAAACATGTTCTGGTTCAGCACCATTCTGGTGTTCGTGAACATCCTGTTCCTGTCGCTGGGGGCTTTGCTGTACATATACGCCGACACGAAAGGCATTGCGTTGCCAGCCAAAGGCGACGATGTTTTCCCCTTCCTTGCCCTGGGCTACTTCCCGCAGGTGGTAGGTGTCGTGTTTATCCTGGGTATTATTGCCATCACCTACGCCTCCGCCGACTCTGCCCTGACGGCTCTCACCACTTCCTTCTGTGTTGATTTTCTCAATTTTAAGGAAAGAAGTGAACACGAGCGGGTGCGCCTGCGTTACATCGTGCACGTTGGCTTCTCCGTGCTCATGGTGCTGGTTATACTTGCCTTTGATGTGCTGAACAGCGACAATGTGATTACAGCGGTGTTCAAGGTGGCAGGGTATACGTATGGTCCCCTTCTGGGGCTTTACAGCTTCGGGCTTTACACCACGCGCAGGGTGCGCGACCAGTTTGTGCCGGCTATCTGCATCGTGGCTCCGCTGCTCACCTTCCTTATCAGCTACAACTCCGTTGAATGGCTGTGGGGGTATGAATTTGGATTTGAAGTACTTATACTAAATGGCTTCCTGACCTTTACCGGCCTGATGGCTATCTCCAGTAAAGCAGAAAAACTGGAATTGGCACAGTAATGGTATAAGAAGGATAAAACTTGTTACACACATTCTATAGCATGAAGAAAATAGTTGCAGCCTTTGCATTCGTCTTGTCAACGGGAGTTGCTTTTGGCCAGAACGCACAAACGGTGCCGCAGAACTGGCACCTGCTCGACCAGCAAACTGACGGCGTATACGGCATCAGCATTGAGAAGGCATACCAGGAGCTACTAAAGAATAAACAACCTGAACCGGTACTGGTCGCTGTTATTGACAGTGGCATTGATACCCTGCACGAAGACCTCCGCTCTGTTTTATGGCGCAACCGCCTCGAAATGGCTGGCGGTTCTGTAGACCCGGACAGGAATGGCTATGCCGGAGACACATACGGGTGGAACTTCTTGGGAGCAGACGACCCTAACAAAAACGTAACGAAGGACTCTTACGAAAGTGAGCGGATATACTTTAAGTACAGGGACAAGTTTAAGAATGTGACCTCCGAAAAAAAGGTAAAAAGGAAAGACCGGCAACTCTACCAGGTCTGGCTGAAGAGCAAGGTTCACGCAACTGAGGTGTCAGAGGCGGGCAAGGAGGTAGAGATGATGTACAGCCTGTTAGAGGTTTTGCCACGCGTAGATGCTTTCTTTCAGATGGTTCTTCAGAAAGACACTTATACAGCGCAGGACCTTGACTCGCTTAAGGCAGAAGACCCCAGGATAGCGCAAGGGAAAAGGCTCTATGGGATGATCTTTGAGCAAGTGAAGCCGGGTGCAACCAACCAACAGCTTCCTGAGCTGTTTCAGCAGCATGCTGATAGCCTGAAAGCGAACTTGACGGCACCGGAAACACCTCCTGCCGATTACCGCGGAATGGTGGTAGAAGATGATTACAGCAGCTTCAAGGACCGCTACTATGGCAACAACAACATTATGGCCGGAGACCCATCGCACGGGACGCACGTGGCCGGTATCATTGGTGCTGCGCGTGGAAACGGGTTGGGTGTAGATGGTATAGCCAGCGCCGTAAAGATCATGATGATCAGGGCGGTGCCTGACGGCGATGAGCATGACAAGGACATAGCCATGGCTATTCGCTATGCTGTAGACAACGGTGCGAAAATCATTAACATGAGCTTCGGAAAATCTTTCTCTCCTCAGCGCCAGTGGGTGGAAGACGCTATCAAGTATGCAGAGGAAAAAGATGTGCTGATAGTTCGGGCTGCCGGAAATGAAAGCAAGAACATTGATGTAGAACCTTATTTCCCGAACCCCTATACCATCAAAGGAAATAAAAAAGCGCCTAACGTAATTACGGTTGGTGCCACAGGTCCTACTCAGAATACATTAGTTGCTCCCTTTTCAAACTATGGCAAAGAAGTGGTAGATGTTTTTGCTCCGGGAGATAACATCTATTCAACTGTTCCGGGTGGTAACCAGTATGCGCCATTCAGCGGAACAAGCATGGCTTCGCCGGTAGTGGCTGGTCTTGCGGCTGTCATCAAGTCGTACTACCCTCATTTGTCAGCCACGCAGATTAAGTCTGTTATTGAAAATTCTGTAACAAAGATTACGGTGCCTGTTCTAAACCCTGGTACTGGCGAAAAAGTGACAATGTCGGAACTTAGCCGCACTGGAGGCGTCGTGAATGCATACGAGGCAATAAAGCTGGCGGGCACACTGCAGTAGCTAACAACCATCATATCGGGTATGTGTGCTGCACTCATGACAAGTAGAAGCCCAGGGCTTACCTCTCCGGCTGTAGAGATACTGATATGTATATGGATATAAAAAGAAAGGCAGGTGAGGATATCACCTGCCTTTCTTTTTATGGATGTTTTAACGTTATTATTTCGGCACCATTACTTTATTAACAACGTGAATCACACCGTTTTCGCTGACAATGTTTGCCTCTACTACCTCGGCACCATTAACAGTTACCACGTTGTTTCGATTTGTCACCTTCAACTCCGCGCCTCCCACAGTTTTCAGCATAGCTCCATCCTGCAGGTCGCTGGCAGAAAGTGCCCCAGCCACTACGTGGTTGTTTATAACCTGCATCAGCCGCTGCTTGTTTTCAGGCTTCATCAGGTCTTCCAGCGTATTATCAGGAAGTACCTCGAAAGCATCATTGGATGGTGCAAATACGGTGTAGGGTCCGGGGCTGCTGAGTTCGTCCACTACCTCTGCATGTCGGATAATGGAAGCAAATGTAGTGAGGTTTATACCTGAGGTAATATTTTCGGTAATTAGCTGTGTTGGCATCATCTCATGCCCTCCAAGATCCGGGTCAGTGTGGCTAAGGGAGGCTTCATCTTCCTTAGCGACTGAAGAGGAAGGTTCTAAACCTCTGCCATAAGCCTCTCTGCGGGCAGTAGGCTCCGTGCTCTCTTCCTGCATTTCATTCTGGGCATGGTCATCCTGTCCGCAGCTCATGAGGCTGCAGCTTAAGAGTATGGTAAAACCGAATGCCATTATTTTATTTTTCTTCATAGCGCTTATTGCTGGTTGTATTAAATATAAATTCGATGTGCCGGCATAGCGCCAGCAAACCTGGGCGCTGGAAAACGACAGCCTTTAGCCTTATTAAACTAGAAAATCAGTACTTTTGTTATCAACATTGTTTCACAAGAAAAATATCAAACCATGAAAACTGCAGAAATACATACTGGTAAAGGTGTAATGAAAGTTGAGTTCTTTGAGAAAGATGCTCCTAAAACAGTACAAAATTTTATAGATCTTGCCAAGAAAGGCTTTTACGATGGACTTACTTTCCACCGTGTTATTCCTGATTTCGTGATACAGGGTGGCTGCCCCAACTCACGCGAGGGAGCAAAAGGTGTTCCTGGCACAGGCGGACCAGGTTACAAAATTGATTGCGAGCTGACGGGCGAGAACCAGTACCATGACCGCGGCGTGCTTTCTATGGCCCATGCCGGCCGTAATACAGGAGGCTCCCAGTTCTTTATTGTGCACAGCCGCAAAAACACAGCGCACCTAGACCGTAACCACACCGTTTTCGGCAAGGTAGTGGAAGGCGATGAGGTGATTGACCAAATAAAAGCAAATGACAGAATTGAGAAAATTGTTGTTAACGAGGAATAGTCCTGTTACTGAACATCAATAAAACAGAAGAAGCCGCTCCGGGAGCGGCTTCTTCTGTTTTACGCGAAGCGTTCCGATGGATTTTTAGCAGTTGTAGCGGCATCTTTCCAACTTTAACCCTGCTACCTGAGTATTTATGCGTAGTTTTACCTAAGAGCTGTTCTGTGCCCAAAGGGATTTATCTGCTTTGCCTGTCCCGGCTTCATGGTACTAAGCTCCTTTAAACATTGTCATTCTTTACGGAATAAGGCGCTGCCCGCGCAGCGCAGCACAAAACTACGTATGAAGAAACTTGCTTTACACTGGCAAATCCTGATTGGCATGGCCCTGGGTGTACTGTGGGGGATACTTGCCAGTTCCCTTGGCCTTGTGGACTTTATAAAAAGCTGGATCCAGCCTTTCGGAACCATCTTTATCAACCTACTCAAGCTCATTGCGGTGCCGCTGGTACTCGTGTCGCTGATTACGGGCGTCTCCAGTCTTAGTGATGTGAGCAGGCTCTCCCGTATCGGCTCTAAAACAATAGGCATCTACCTGCTCACAACGGTGCTGGCAGTGGTACTGGGGCTGCTGCTCGTGAATATCGCAGAACCCGGCAAAGCCTTTTCAGCAGAAAAGCGGGAAGAATTTAACCAGCAGTTTGCCGCCACCACTACCCAAAAATCTACGGATGCCGCCGCAGTGGAACAGCAGGGGCCACTACAACCACTTGTAGACATTGTGCCGGATAACATCTTCGGCTCGCTCACCAACAACGGCGCCATGCTGCAGGTTATCTTCTTTGCGCTCCTGTTCGGCATTGCCCTTATCATGATTCCAGCGGATAAAGCCGCACCTGTCAATGACTTCTTTGAAGGTGTAAACCTCGTCATCCTCAAGATTGTGGACATTATCATGAAAACGGCTCCTTATGGTGTGTTTGCCCTTTTAGCTGGCCTGGTGGTAGAGTTTGCCGGCGATGACCCGGGGTCTGCGGTAGAACTGCTGCTGGTGCTGGGCTACTACTGTCTGGTGGTTATTGCTGGTCTGGCCATCATGATATTTATCGTGTACCCGCTACTGGCCGTGTCCGTAGGCAAAACAAAGTATAAAGACTTTTTCAGAGGCATATTCCCGGCACAGATGCTGGCTTTCTCCACCTCCTCCAGCGCGGCCACGTTGCCTGTTACGATGGAGTGTGCTGAAAAGAACCTGGGTATCAACAGGGAAATCACCAGCTTCGTGCTGCCACTAGGCGCCACCATCAACATGGACGGTACCAGTCTTTATCAGGCTGTGGCGGCGGTCTTTATTGCTCAGGCCTATGGCATTGACCTGGACCTGATGGCGCAACTGGGGATCGTGATGACAGCCACGCTGGCTTCCATTGGTGCTGCTGCCGTACCCGGTGCCGGTACTGTGATGCTCGTGATTGTGCTGCAGCAGGCAGGAATTCCGGTGGAGGGTATTGCCCTTATACTGGCCCCTGATAGGATTCTGGACATGTGCCGCACCACGGTGAACGTAACCGGCGATGCCACGGTATCGATGATGGTGGCCCGCACGGAGGGTCAGTTGCACCCACCTACAGAGACAGCAAGAGTATAGCATAGGAGCCTGCCCCGAGCAAGAAGGCCCAGTAGCGGCTTTTCCGCTGCTCGGGCAGCTCCTCCTTCAGCACATTCAGCACCACACCGCCCCCGATAAAGGCCATTACAAGCGCTACTGCAGCCTCTGATACTTCCAGAAGATATCCTATCGCCCAACCTAAAATAATGGCCAACACCAACACCCAGCGCCCCACACGCCTGTAGCGGCCATGATGATGCTCCTGCAGCCCAAAGTCGTTCACTATAAAATGCAGGGCCATGGCGACAGAGAAAAGAATGAGTTTATCCAGAGGGCCTTCTTCCCGCTGAAAAAGGAGGTATCCGATCAGCGCATTGTAGACGGCAAAAGACCCGATATGGACCCAGAACAAACCTGCGGCCCTGTCTTCATTCCCAGACTGTTCTGCCTCTTCTTTATTGTCAGCCACATAGCGCTCCAGCCCATAGAAAAAGACCAGGCCTACCAGCGCCATCAGGTAGATATGATGCTCTAAAAAAGTAATTGCCTCAAGGGCTTCTTTTACCTCTTTCTGCCCTTCGCTCAGCTCAGGGAACAGGTGCAGAAAGACGTATGCCACAGATACGCCACCAGCGCATGATAACCAGATGCTACGGGGCAAACCTGCTAAAAATCGTAGCCTGCCTCCAAAGAAGTGTATCAGCGCCAGCACCAGCACCGGCCAAATTGAAACGTGTCCCATGTTCTTAGGCTACATTGTTTTCAGAACCAAGGTTACCGATTCATGAGGATGGCGTGCATAGCGAGGCAAGTTCAATGCCTACAATTAATGGCCAGGGAAAGAAAGAGTGGGCACAAACCAATTATCTGAACCCGACGTAGCCTAAATGAAGGTGAGCTATACTTCCTGCCAAAATAATTCCAATCTATCGCCTTCAAAACAAAACTAAATCATGGATTTACAGACATTCCAACAAAGCTTAAATGCTAGTTCACCACCCGCAGATGCATCTGTATACCTGCAGGCGCTGTGGTATGATGGGAAAGGGAACTGGGACAAATCGCATGAGCTGATACAGGATTTGCCTGACCAGGATGCAGCCTGGATACATGCCTACCTGCACCGCAAGGAAGGCGACACCTGGAACGCAGACTACTGGTACCGCAAAGCAGGCAGAAAGCGCCCGTCTGTTTCTTTAGACGAGGAGTGGGAACAGATTTCAGCAGAACTTATTGCGCAATAAAAAAGGCAGGAGCGTTAACACTCCTGCCTTTTGGTATAAGTCGGATACCAGCTTCTCGCTAGTAGTTATCGTCATCCTCTTCCTCGTCGCCAAAGCTTGGCATGGAGAACATCCCGCTGAGCAGGTCTTTGAACTGAAGGCCGGTGCTGAGGCGGTTTTTGCTGAGCTGGCTGTGCTCTGCCAGGCCATGCAAGGCAAACTCCATCAGGAAGAGCTTTTCATCGCCTTTGGCATCCGGCTGGTACTTCTCCACCACCCCTTTCAGGCCCGGCACACTTTGTATGGCTTTCTTGTATTCGGCTTCAGAAGCATCATTTAAGATATCCACGGTATTGCCATCGCCGAACCACTCCGTGATGCTCTTGTACGGGCTGCCCTGCTTCGACTTTTTGCCTTTATCGGGATTCGGGAAGTACTTCAGGAACTGCGAACGGATAGCTTTGCCCATCAGCACCTGCGCCACGTGTCCCGCACCTTCCTGCTCCCCCTCATACACCAGTTCTACTTTACCCGTTACTGCCGGAATGGTATTCAGGAAATCAGCAACACGCACATACGTAGCATTTTCCCCATTCATCAACGCACGGCGCTCAGCAGCACTAACCAGGTTTTCAAAAGCAGAGATCGTTAAACGGGCCGACACACCGCTTTTGGCATCCACATACTCACTCTCACGTGCCTCAAAAGCTACCTGCTCTATCAGGTCACCAATAATGTCATTGGTTTTCACCAGTTGCCTCTGCTCTTCTTTGATGTGCGCTTCCTGGTTCGTTATCTTCTTACCCGTTTCAATGTCCTTTGGATAGTGGGTGATGATTTGGGAGTCGATACGGTCTTTCAGCGGTGTTACAATGGAGCCACGGTTGGTATAGTCTTCCGGGTTTGCCGTGAACACAAACTGAATGTCCAGTGGCATGCGCACCTTAAAGCCGCGTATCTGTATATCGCCTTCCTGCAGAATATTGAAGAGCGATACCTGTATGCGCGCCTGTAAATCGGGTAATTCATTAATAACGAAGATGCCCCGGTGCGAACGTGGAATCAAGCCAAAGTGAATGACACGCTCATCTGAATAAGGCAGCTTCATGGTTGCGGCTTTGATAGGATCTGCATCACCAATCAGGTCAGCAACGGAAACATCCGGAGTGGCCAGCTTTTCAGTATAGCGATCAGAGCGATGCATCCAGCTAACTTGGGTATCGTCGCCATGTTCATGCACCATGTCTTTGGCAAAGCGTGAGAGCGGCTGCAGCGGATCATCGTTCAGCTCCGAGCCTTTTACTACCGGGATGTATTCATCCAGCAGGTCCACCATCTGGCGGGCAATGCGTGTTTTTGCCTGCCCCCGCAAACCCAGCAGGTTAATGTGGTGCATCGACAGGATAGCACGCTGCATGTCCGGAATAACGGTTTCCTCATAGCCCCAGATGCCCGGGAAAACCTCTTCCTTGTTCTGGAGCTTCTTAATCAGGTTAGCGCGAAGCTCCTGCTTCACCGACTGCGGCTCATAGCCGGCGGCTTTCAGCTGGCCCAATGTTTTTATTTGTAAAAGCTTCTCGGCTGGTATGTTTTTGTAGTTCATGTATCTTTAGCATGTATCAGTTCACAAGAAGTAACTGACTTGTTTTGAAGTATAAAATCTGTTTTGTGGCTGAAATGTTTTGTACGTATGCTCAGCCCCATGTGGTAAAGTATGTGCTTAATTGCCTTTTCCATTGCTTCAGAAACGGGAAGAACTGCCGGAGTGCTTCTCCTGACAACCCAAGCCACACCATGACTGGCACCAGCGACAGCACTGCACTGTTCCAGTCAAAGTAAAAGCCTCTTCCGCTACCCTGGTTATACACTTCGGAAAAGCACCACTGAAACAGCCACCAGAACAGGAGGCAAAAGGCCGTCATGCCCAGCACAATAAAGGCTGACTGCACCACCTTCGTTATAGTCTGAAGTGATTTAACAGGTATAGCCTTTACATAGCTGTTGGTGGATTTAATGAAAAAGTGCAGGCACACCTGAAAGAGCAGGAACAGCACTCCGAATATAAGACCGGACCATTGCGAGAAAGCCATCAATATAAAACCGCCTGAGGCAGTGAGAAGGGCAACGAGCTGCACCAGAAGATGCGGCATAAAGGTGGCCATCACACCACTTGGTAGTGCTTCCTGTTGGTTTGCTTCCGCTCTTTGGCTAATCATGAGTTTTTAGAGGTTCTTTCTGCGGTTCTGCTTATAGTCCTGGAACACAAGATGTCCTAAACCTTTCAGGCTGCTATAGTAGGCCTGGCCATTATTCACTTTGGTAAACTCATCCACAAAAGCCTTCAGGTATGGGTCTGAGGCAATCATAAAGGTGGTAACAGGTATTTTGATGCGGCGGCACTGTGCAGCTAGGTTCAACGTTTTGTTCACCACCTTGCGGTCGAGGCCAAAGCTATTCTTATAGTAATGGATTCCCTCTTTCAGGCAGGTTGGCTTCCCGTCCGTTATCATAAAGATCTGCTTGTTCGGCGTTTTGCGCTTGCGCAGGATGTCCATCGCCAGTTCAAGACCCGCTACGGTATTGGTATGGTAAGGGCCAACTTCCAGGTAAGGCAAGTCTTTTATTTCAATCTGCCAGGCATCGTTTCCAAATACCAGCACATCGAGCGTATCTTTCGGGTACTTCTGCTTGATGAGTTCGGCTAAAGCCATCGCTACTTTTTTGGCTGGCGTAATGCGGTCTTCGCCGTAGAGAATCATGGAATGCGAGATGTCGATCATCAGCACGGTAGCCGACTGCGTTTTGTGCTCTGTCTCCGTCACTTCCAGGTCCTGCTCCGTCAGCCGCAAATCGCCGATGCCGTGGTTGATCTGGGCATTGCGCAGCGACTCCGTCATCGAAATCTGGTCCAGCGAATCACCGAAGCGGTACTCACGGCGGTCAGAACTGGCTTCGTCGCCTGTGCCTGTGTGCGGAGTGGCATGGCTGCCCTTGCCGCCTTTCTTCAGCTTTCCGAAAATTTCCTCTAAAGCACTCTTGCGTATGCTCTGCTCGCTTTTGGCAGTGAGTTTAAAGCTTCCCTGCTGCTGCTTGTCCTCGTCGAGGTATCCTTTCTTCCGGAGGTCATCAATAAAATCGCCAATGCCATACTCGTCGCCGGTCAGGTTATACTGTTTGTCGAGGGAGCTAAGCCAGCTAAGCGCCTCTCCTACGTCGCCGGAGGTAATGGTAACCAGTTGCATGAAAATTTTCAGCAGCGATTCAAATCCCGGTTTGTCGTCCTGAGGGGGTATATATTCTGTAAATCTGTATCCTATTGCCATAGTAGATGGGTTTGTTCTTTACAACACAAATTGCGGGTGCATTGTTCTGTGCATCCAGGTTAAAATGCCGCTGCTGCGGTACATACTTAAGATGTAGTACGAACAAGCTTTTAAACTTTGCAGCAGGTATTCAAGTAGGTTAGATAAATATACTACATCTAAACTAAAACGAAAACGAATGAAAGCGATATGGAATGACATTGTGATTGCCGACAGCGACCGGACAGTTGAAATAGAAGGCAACCATTACTTCCCCCCAAACACAGTAGACAACCGGTATTTAGAAGAAAGCCGCACCCACACCACCTGCCCCTGGAAAGGCGAGGCCTCTTATTACCATGTGCAGGTAAACGGGAAGGTTAACCTGGATGCCGCCTGGTATTACCCTGATCCAAAAGATGCTGCCAGTGAAATACGAGGCTATGTCGCCTTCTGGAAAGGAGTAGAAATAAAAGAATAAGTAGCTTTGGACTACTTGTTGCAAATGAAAAGTATTGTGCCGGTGCGAGCTTGTAACCCACACTTATAAGTAGTCAAGGGTACGAGCTACAAGCTCGCACCAGCAATTTCCAGGCACAGGAAGGAACTCAATAACAAAGGCGAAGGCCGAAGCTAAATATAAGCTTCGGCCTTCGCCTTTGTTATTTTATGAATGAATTAAGCTACAGGCTTAAGCAATCCAACGGAATTTATATTCTAAAGAAGGTGCTTTCATGCGTTCTGCTACTCGTTTCAAGCGGGCGGGCAGGGCCATGACATAGTCACGGGCACGTTCGCCGGCTTCATTCAGGTCTGTTAGGGCCTCAATTTTCCACTCGTCAATCAGCCCTTCCAGAATATCAGTATAGTCGGCGGAGGTATACACCCCAATTCGCTGTGCTGCGTCGGTAAAGTGGCCGAAAGTTTTGCCAATGTCTACACCCAACTCACGCATATAATGCGCCGGCATCACAATCTTCTTGCGCATCATATCTTCAAAAGCCAGCATCATTTCGTTTGGATCAGCCTCAAAAATTTTACTTACAAAGGCTTTGTAGGCCTTGGCGTGGCGGGCCTCGTCAGCAGCTACGTGGCCGCAAAGCTTTGCCAGCATGTTGTCGCCCTGCTTCTTGGCTATCTGTGCCACGCGGCGGTGTGAAATATTAGTGGCTGTCTCCTGGAAGCTGGTGTAAACAAAAGAACGGTACGGGTCCATGTCTGTCTGCAAGTCGAAACCATCTGCCAGCAGGTACTGAGTAGAAGCCTCCATCTCGCGCATGTTAATACGGCCGCTCAGGTAAAGGTAGCGGTTCAGGGCATCACCGTGGCGGTTCTCCTCGGCTGTCCATCCACGGTTCCACTTCATCCACGGGCTGTCCGGGTCTTGCGGAAGTCCTTTTATTGTCATCAGCCAGCTCTCGTAAGTTGGCAGTGCTTCTTCAGTAATGGTATCACCCACCAGCACGGCCAGCAGGTCATAGCTCAAGTCCCGGGCACGCTCCCTCAACTCCTTTACTTCATCAAAAAAAGTTTCAAGGGTTGCATCCGGCAGGAGGTCGGCAGGCTGCCAGCTCTCTTCTACTGTTTTCAGTAACTCAGAGAACTTTTCACCCACAAAGTCTTCCATCCATCTAATTACTTCTGTGCGAGAGGTTGCTGCTGTAATCATTATATGTTGGTTGATTTAAATTCAAATATACTTATTTATACTAATTAGTAAATTGATTGTCTGAAATTTTAGTCCAACTGAAATTTGACAATACCACTAAACAGCTCAGGAACTTATACTTACGTAAAAAATGGAAAGGGTTATGTATTATTACTTGTTTTTCAACAGAACTATCAGAGAAAGAGTGCAATTAATTTGAATACTTAAGGTAATAGTACACCCGGCGCAGGAAACTCAGGTCAATTTTCCGCTTGTTCAGCACTTCTAAAAACTGGTACAAAACCGGCATGTCCGCCTGCTGCCGGAGCAGGTGCAGAAGCTGTGCAGCCTCCGTATAATTCCCGGTCAGGTACGCATGGCGGGCTTCATATTTCAGCCGGAATACCAATGCCTCACGCTCTCTTTCTGTTCGCACTAGCGCTGCAGCTTTCCGGCATACTTTAACTGTGGAGGCAAGCAACCTATTTCCTGCCTTATACCATCCTTTAGAGAGGGAGTGGGTATGTACCCGTCGCTTTGTCGTTATTTTATCGAGGTAATGATAGTGGTATGTTCTGGATGATCGTACCCAGAAATCGAAGTCCTCATAGGCCAGCGTCTCATCGTATCCATCCAGGTCCTCAAATACCTGCCGGCGCACTATCATGGTGGGCGGGCAGATAATGTATTTACCCAGCAGGTCAGCAAATACTTCGCCGGAAGGCGCATACGCATCCAGGCTGCCATCTGGCTTGCGCTTGTAATAGTACCCGATGTGCGCGCCTTCGTCAGAGATATATTCGGCATCGGTATACATTACACCATAACTGCTGTCCAGTTCTTCAAATGCTTCCACCTGCTGTGTTACCCGCTCAGGCAGCAGCACGTCATCCGTAGCAAAATCAATGATATAATCGCCGTGGCTGGCGCGCCACCCCATGTTAAAAGCGGTTGTGTTGCCCCTGTTATGGCCGGTGCTAATAAACTTTAGCTGCGGGTATTTCTCTAAATACTCCTGTATGATGGGCACGCTTCCGTCGGTGCTGCAGTCGTCTACTACAATCACCTCTATGTTCGGGTATGTCTGGGCGAGTACAGAATCGAGTGCCTCCCGCAGGAAACGTTCGTGGTTGTAGCACAGGCAGATAATGGAGACAAGCGGTAACTGACTCATATTTGAATTCGGTTAGCGTAGAACAGGAGCATCGGCAACTTTTTACCTATAAAAGCACTTAATGGCCTCCACTACCCGCTCCTGCTCATCTGGTTGTAACCCCGGAAACAGCGGCAGACTCAGGTTTGTTCTGGCAAGTTCCTCCGCTACAGGAAAATCACCGGCACTATACCCTAAAAGGCTGTAGGCAGGCTGCAGGTGCACCGGTACCGGGTAATGAACGGCAGTATGTATGCCCTGCTCCCGCAGTTGTTGCTGCAGGGCGTCCCGCTGCTTTGTCCGGACATTAAAAATATGGTACACGTGGCTGCAACCCGGAGCAGTAACCGGAAGCATAAGGTCAGGCATGTTCTCTAATTCCTGCAGGTAAACCGCTGCCAGTCTTTGCCGTTCTGCATTCAGGCTATCCAGGTACTGCAGCTTTACTCGTAGTACGGCGGCCTGCAGTTCGTCGAGCCGGGAATTGACACCTATCATTTCGCTTTGATACTTCTGCACCTCCCCGTAGTTGCGGTACTTTTGCACAAAATTAGCTACGGCAGTATCATTTGTCACTACAGCGCCTGCATCGCCTAATGCACCCAGGTTTTTAGTGGGGTAAAAGCTGAAAGCGCTGACATGGCCAAAAGTGCCTGCCCGCTGCCCCTTATAGGTTGCGCCGTGCGCCTGCGCTGCATCTTCTATTATTTTCAGGTTATGATCCTTTGCCAGTTGCAGGAGTGGCTCCATTTCGCATACCTGCCCGTACAGATGTACCGGTAGTATGGCTTTGGTTTTAGCCGTAATGGCATTGGCAGCAGTAGCAGCCGTAATATTATAAGTCTTCTTATCCGGCTCTACCAACACTGGCCTCGCCCCTACCTGCAGCACCGCGTTAATGGTGGCAATAAAAGTATGCACCGGCAGCACAACCTCGTCTCCTGCACCTATTCCCACTCCCCTCAGCGCCAGCACCAGGGCATCATAACCGTTCCCTACACCTACCGCTGCGGTTGCACCCAGATAACAGGCAAATTCCTCCTCAAAAGCGAGCAGATCCTTCCCCATAATATAGTGCTTACTGGCTACAGCCTCCACCAAGGCAGCCTGCACGGCGGCTTCACTGCCTGCCGGAAAGTCTCTGAACTGAAAGTACGGGATGGTTGGCTTCATCAATAGAAGAAGTATGGATTACAACGCTGAGTGCGTCGCCAGTTTCCTGAAGTATTCGTAATCATTGATATAATCGGCGGCATTATAATCTGTGGATGTTAGGCAAAGCGCAACAGCTCCCTCTGAGAAATAGATGTCTGTCCAGCACATGGCCGGTATGTAGAGCCCGGTCAGTGAATCCGTCAGTTCAAACTCCTCTACCTTATTGCCTGTGTCTGCTTTCACTCTGATTTGCCCGGTTAAGGCAACCAGCACTTCCTCTGTGGCTTTGTTGGCATGGCGGCCCCGCACTACTTCTGGTGGTGTTCCGTGGGTCCAGAATACGCGCCGGATAGTAAAAGGCACTTTATCAGCATATTGCATGGTGGTAATGTAACCCGTTTCTGGGTTACCGATGCGCTCAAACTGCAGGAGGTATGGAGATGCCGGCAAGGTATAATTTCAATTGAAATTAAAGGATTCTGTACATCCGCAAAGCTGCCTTCTTTCTGATTCAGATAAATCCGGTAATTTGCGTAAGCCCTAAATTAAAACTTTTAAGCCAATAAAGCGCTTTGGCAGGTATGGTTTTGCCCTTGGCGGCAGATAGGTTAGCTTTGCAGCACGGGCGTGAATCAAATACTAATGCTGGATTTGAGTAGGTTTTGTTCAACACTCGTTCAGTAATGGCTGGTAATTAACCCATGGAAGATACCTACAGAACCATAGAAGCTCCTGCTGAAGGACTCTACAAAGAGAAGGGCAGCAAGTTTATCGGCCTCGCCTACCCCGTGTATACTGAGGAGGAGGTAAAGGAGACGATGGCAGAGCTGAAGAAGCAGTATTACGATGCCCGCCATCACTGCTATGCCTATAGTTTAGGAGCCGATAAAGGTCGCTTCCGCGCCAACGATGACGGCGAGCCAAACCACTCAGCTGGAGACCCCATATTGGGTCAGATCCGATCTGCCGATCTCAGCAATATCCTGATTGTGGTGATTCGCTATTTTGGCGGGACAAAACTAGGGGTGAGTGGTTTGATTAATGCGTATAAAACTGCTGCCGCCGATGCCCTGGAGAATGCCACTATAGTAGAGAAGCATGAGACCGTGCTGCTGCAGGTACACTACGCCTATCCGCAGATGAATGAGGTGATGAGCCTTGTAAAAGAGTACGACCTGAACGTGCGGGACCAGCATTTTGAATTAGACTGCCGCCTGAAGCTGGAAGTGCGTAAAGTGCTGCAGGAGGAAATAACAGTAAAACTAGAGGACATGGAAGGCGTTGAAGTACACGTTCTCAACGAAACGACTTTTTAACTCCTCCACTCTTTAAATTCTAACTCTTTAACTCATAGATGGCTAAACGTAAGCATCGCCGCCCCCGGAATAAGATACTAGAGCGTAAAGTTGGTTTAAGGCCCGGTACATTTAGTGCACCTACGGAGTCTTTCCCCCCGCGCTTTTTCCTGATCTCCTTTACCCAGGATTCCTTTGATGAACAGGAACTGAAAACATACCCTGAGTTACTGGAGCGTATAACCTCCAGGCCTGATGCCCGCCATTGGATAGATATACGGGGCTACGGCGACCAAGCTTTGCTGGAGCATTTGTCGCACGACTTCGGGCTGCACCCGCTGCAGATGGAAGACGTGATAAACGACTACCAGCGGCCTAAGGTGGAGGAGTTTGACGAAAACCGGCTGTTTATTATTTCGCGTATGCTGCGCTGGTCATCGGAAACAAAGTCACTGGACGATGTGCAGCTGTCGCTGTTTACGGGGCCAAACTATGTGCTCAGCCTGCAAAGCGATTACGCCGACTGCCTCGATCCGCTTCGGGAGCGTATCCGGGTGGGCAAAGGCGTTATCAGGCAGCGCCCCACTATGTACATGGCATATGCTATGATGGACGTGGTGCTAGACTACTACTTCCCGGTGATGGCAGAGATGGGCGAGTATATAGAAGACCTCGAGCAGAAGGTGCTCCTGGCACCTTCCAAGAGTAACCTGACGCTGATACTGGACCTCAAAAGTGAACTGGTAAAATTGCGCCGCATCACATGGCCGGAGCGTGATAAAATGACGGAGATGCTCCGGATGGATGAGGATGTAATTCCGGAAAGCCTGAAAGTCTACTTCCGGGATGCCTACGACCACAGCATTCAGCTGATAGACCTGATAGATAACCATAAAGAGATGACCTCCAGCTTAGTAGACCTGCACATGGCCACGGTAAGCAACCGCATGAATGACATCATGAAAGTACTCACCATCATCTCCACTATCTTTATTCCGCTCAGCTTTATAGTAGGTTTATACGGGATGAACTTTTCCCGCGAAGACCCTGAAACAGGGCGCGTGTTCCCTCTCAGCATGCCAGAACTCTACCAGCCTTACTCTTACCCGATCTTGCTGTGTCTGATGACATTTCTGATCCTGTTCCAGCTTTACTTCTTCTACCGCAAAGGCTGGTTCAGAAGCTTTTAATAATGAGACAAAGGACACAAGACAAGGCAATTCAGTGCCTCCAGCCTTGTTAGTGATAGGAGAGCATTTAGTCGTCAGCATCTATAACAGTGTAGCCGACGTTAAACCTTCCTTTTGTCTTGTGTCTGATGTCTTGCATCTTATGTTCTGAAAATCAATCCGGCAGCACAAAATCTATCTTCTTTAGCTCACGGCGGAAAACTTTGAAGAGCGAGTAGTTGTTGGATGCTTCGTTGAAGTAAATGGTTACAGGCTGGCTGCTCTCCAGCGTGCGATTTCCGATAAGGTTTCCACGGCTGTCGTAGAGGTAGGTTTTCTGGGGGCCGGTTTCTGTCACAGCAATCAGGCTGTTGGCGCCCCCGAAGTTAAAGTATTGCACGATCTTAGGAGCCGAGGTAACATAGCGCTTAGAGAACAGCTCCTTCATATCCTGATCGAACAGTGTTACCTGCCCCTGCTCCTGCCGGGCAATAATGTAAGACCTGCCGCCGCTGCTTTCCGGCACCAGGTTAAAGAGTGCGCGCTTGCTCGGGCGCGGCAGTTGCTCCCGCTTCAGGGTTTTGCCCTGCAGGTTAAATGTCACTACGTTGCCATACCGGGTAACTGCCGTTACCTCTGTGCTTCTCAGGTCAGAACCGATTCTGGCCACCGCTCCGGAAGTAACAGGAGCATTCAGGTTGATAGGGAAGCCTGGATATGTATCGCCCCGCCGGTTGAGGGCGTAAATGTAGCCGTTCTCCAGCACCACCAGAATTACATCCCGGTTTCCAACGCGCAGGTGCTGTGGCTCAGCGGCTAGTTTGTAATCCATCCGGCGTGGCTGCCAGCCCTGTATGGGCGCTCCACGCAAGTCATACATAAACAGGTTGCCCATGTTATCGTCAACAAGCAGACGGTAGTCTTTATTGTTCTCGTAGTCGAAAACGGCCAGGTGCTGCAAGTCCAGCGAGTCGCCTAAATTGAACGGGAAGTTTTCGATCTCCTGCCCCTGGTTGTCGATGGCGTGGATGCGGTTGGCGGTGGCAAAAAGGTACCGCAGTTTGTTTTCCGGCCCATACGCAATCTGCTGTACATTTCCTCTTACGGCGGTTCCTAGCGTATCGGCCCAGCCGCGCCTGCCATTCGAGGTGATGTTAAAGAGCACGCCTGCTGAATCCTGTACCACTACTTCCCGGCTTCGGTCCAGAGCATTTTGAATCGGGAACGGGCGTGTTTCCAGCCTTGAATCGAACTGCAGCACCTGTTCGGCAGCAAACACATCCTGACCTGTAGTGATGTTGCTGCGGTCCGGCCGGCGTATAACCAGGCTGGTGTAGTACTGCTGCTCCACTTTAGAAAACTGCAGGCTTATCTGGCTGAAGCGCTTGATTAGGGCCACATTCTGAAGCAGGTCATCCCGCTCCACATCCTCCACGTAGCGGTTCAGGATATACCATGCGTTGACGGTATTCAGGTACAGGCTAAAGTTTGCCTCCTGCAGCGTCTCCTCCAGAAAAGCTTTCTGCGCCACCGACTTAATCCACACGTTCTCCTCCGAAATATCGTCCAGCAACCCACGGAGCGTGATCATTTCTTCTGTCAGGACCAGGTAATTGTCTACCAGCACCACGTAGCTTTGCTCAAAGCCTTCAAATACGCTCCCTAGGAGCCGCACTGGCAGTTCAGGCACGTTCAGGCGCCGGATTGTGTAGTTACCATACTGCTCACTGAAAGTGCTTTGTTTTCGGGTATCTGCTACCTGCTGGCTCAGGCTTTTCAACAGACTTGCCGTCAGGGCCGGATTAGACAGGTGTATAAACGCTACTTTCTCTGGTTTGGCATTGATGCTGTTTGTTTCAAGGTATGCAAGGGCTGCCTCCTGGCTAAAAGAGTCTGCAAGGCTATCGATGGTAGCGGCATAAGCAGCTTGCTTTTGTGGCTGTGGAAGCCGCAAGCGCTCAATGTCTTCTAAGCCAAAATGCAACAGCATGGCGGTGCGCGTCGGCAGGTAAGCTTTTACGCCTAGTGGCTGCGGTTTCTGTGGCTGCATGGCCTGGTGCAGCGAGCCCTTAAGCGACTCAGGAACAGAGAAGCCGTTCAGGAAAATTTTGTCCCGGCTCAGCTTCAGCTGCAACATGGCGCTCTGGCAAAGGGAGGACAGGTAACGTACCTCCGGCATCACCTCATCTGCCAGGAACAGCCCCAGGAGTTCGGGCAGGGCTCTGTAGTTCACGAAGACATTGGCATACACATCCGGCTGGTCGAGGTACTTGGTGTTCCTGAAGTTCTCTATAATGGACGTGGGCTGCGTACGGTTAAGGCGGCGCACAATCTCCTCCACCAGTACAGGCGAAGGGCTTAATACAATGTTGTTACGGTAAGTAAAGTATGTGAAGCTGGAGCCAAGACTGGTGTTCGTGACTTCAGTAAGTAGCATGTCCTCGTAGTCGCGGGTGCTCTCTTCAAAAAGTGTGCTCTTTGTAATGTTTTCAGTGAGGGTACGCACAAAGCGGAGCTCTCCTACAGAAGTCACCGGCACGTAGTACACAAACCCTACATCAGACTTGCCCACTACATGAATGGAGGTAAGTATACTTTTTTCGTTCAGGAAGCGCGAGAGGCGCTCGCTTCCAGGTGCCACGCTGTCCAGGGAAGCCATGTTTTCCTCGAAGCGCTGCGCAAAGGGCAATACCGAAAAGTTCTGCCAAAGCTCTGTTTCGCGCAGATGCTCTATCAGGGCTTCGTGGTTGTTTGTTTCCAGCACCAGCACGGCGCACTCAGGCACCAATGTCCATAGGTCTATCCTTTCCCTGGAGTCTTTCCATCGGTTAAAACCGAAGTAGACCAGCAAGGCAATCACTACAAAGCCAAGAAAGAAGAATATGATGCGTTTTGGCATGACAAGGGTTCCCGGTAACAAAACTAACTTATTTTTCTTATTTAGAGCTTGCCGGAATCCTATTCTTTGAGTTGCAAATAAGCATCTTCACAACCTGACTGTTGCTGTTCCTCGCGTAGCATAGCAGCTAATATACTCAAAATGAGCTTTATCAGAATCTGAAACTGATCCATTGCCGCTCCACAACAAAATCCAACAAACGCTGTAGTACAGAGACACATAGTCCGGAACAACACCTGCTGCCCGTATAAGGAGGCAACATAAGACACAGTAACACCCGGTTGCCACTACCACGTATATATAAAGCCTAACTCATACAGCAATTCTCATGTTCAGAATTCTTATTCCTGTAGATTTTGAGGCCAGTACTTTTAAAGCCTGCGAATATGCTTTGAAACTCGCAGCTGCCGCTCCGGGAGCAGAAATCCTGCTACTGCACTGCTTCAAAGACTATCTGGCCTCTCCCTGGGAAGTACCGGAGGAAGAAGATAAAGAAAAACTTACTCCTACAGAAAAAGTGACCGAGCAGGTTATTAACCGGAATGAGCGGGAGGAGCATCGCAAGCTGGAGGGGCTGAGACAGGAGTTGCAAAGCAAAGCGGGCAGCCAACAGGTACACCTGAAAACCTCCTTTGCAGAAGGCTCTCCAGAGGACGTTATCCCGGAGGAGATCAGGCGCTTCAGGCCAGAACTGGTGGTGATGGGGACGGAGGGAGAAGGCGGCCTTACCCGCTCTATTTTCGGCACCGTCACTACAAAAGTGGCCGAAGACGTGCAGGTGCCGGTGCTCACAGTGCCACAGCACTCCCGGGGCCATAGAATAAAACGGGTGCTGTATGCCTCTGACTATGATGAAAAAGACTCTGCCGCAATCAGGACTTTACAGCAGCTGTTACAGCCCTTCAACCCGCACATACTTTGCCTTCATATTGCTACAGGCGCTGCCGCGCAGGAAGAGAGGGAAAAACTGGCCCATCTGCAGGCGAAATTGGAGCGCGATATACACACTGATAATGTTCGCTTCCTGCTGCTGGAGGGCCAGGATGTAACCCAGGACCTCCAGCATTTCGTGGAAAAGGAGCAGGTTGACCTTCTTGCTGTCACTACTCATAAGCGCTCGCTACTGGCTGGTTTCTTTAACCCCAGCCTGACAAAAAAGCTGATGCTGACTGCAGACATACCGCTGCTCGTTTTCCACAGCAAAGATTAGGGCGGAATTTTTTAGGGAATCAAGTTAGCTGTTTCCTGTAGCTGCATCAGCAGTGCCTCACAATAGCGCTGCAAAGCTCCTTCGCTCATGGCCATAAACAGGAAAGGCTCAATGAGCTCGAGCTCCATCAGAGCCAACGCTCCATTCAGCTCGACACCATCAACACGTGCATAAAGACAGCCGGGCGCATGTTTGTCTACAATGTGCTGTGCTGCTACTAACAATGCCACCGGTGGTTCCGGCGTGTGCACGGTGCCTCCGTAAAAATGCTGCACCCGGAAGTCACCTGGTTTCACGGTTTTAAGTACAGTATGACTGTACTGTCCGTTAAAGAAAAGAAACGACCACTCCCCTTTCGTTTTGATTTCCTCTAAAAACGGCTGCGCCAGGAAGCTTTCCTGCTGCAACAGCTGGTTGATTATTTCTGTCTTTTCTTCTGCCTCTGTTAATGTAAGTGCAAATGTGTTTTTGGCACCGCCGCTTATAGCCGGCTTCACAATCACTTTCTCAGCACTGAAAGTTTTGAACAGCGCTGCTGCATCAAAAGTATCTCCCTTCTCCAGCCATACGGTGGGCACTACCTTTACGCCCTGCTCCTGCAGGTCCAGCAGGTAGCGCTTATTGGCGTTCCAGCGCACGATATCCACCGGATTCAGCACCCGCACATCCAGCTTCTCCAGCTCGCCCAGCCAAATATAGAATGCGTCTATTTTATCAAAATAATCCCATGGCGATTTCAGCACAATCAGGTCGAAACGGCTCCAGTCTACGGCTGGATCATCCCATATCTGAAAAGAAACATTGAGGCCTTTTTCTTTTAACAAATCTAGAAGTTTGCTGTTCTCCTCGTCAGAAATGCCACTATAATTGCCTTTATCTGTATATGTTATAAGCGCTATTTGCTGTGTATTCATTTTTGTATCATATTTGCCGCAAAATTATGCTTAATATCAGGGCCAAACAACCAGCGGAGGCATTTTAGCTATAACTTTTAAGCGGCTTCATCTCGTATGTAAGTATAATTCTTACCTGCACATTTTTACCCATTACTCTTATGTTTATGTTCCGCCGCAGTAGCCTCCGCTATACGTACAGCCTTTCTGTACGCCTGATGTTGCTGTTGCTTCTGGTAAATACTTTTGCGGTAGCCTGCAGCTCCGATACTGCCTCTGAAGAGCAGAAGTTTCTGCCATCCGAGCACAGCAGTACTGCCTTAGCTGACACTGCCTCTGCCCGCCGCCGTACGCCTGCGGCACCAACTACTATCAGCCTGCTAGGCAACCCGTTTGTAGACAGCCGCAGCCAAAGCAATAACCTGAGCACCTACATTGAACGTATCGACTCTGATTTGACCCTGGATGCGGATGCCATAGAGAACCGCCACAAGCCTGAGGTGACTGACACCATCTTCACGATCCGGTTCGGCAGCTCAATGATAGAGTTTTATGCCCCAAGCCAGTCAGGTGAACTACTTCTGCAGGTGGCAGATATTCAGAGCCGTGACATTATTCTGCGTGACAACCTGCGTGTAGGTATGGGGCAAACAGAACTCCTGAACAAGCTTAAGGCAACAAGCAAGGATTTGATCATCACACAGAGCAACAACCAGATAGTAGCCTCTAACCACGAAGGCGCTCCAACCTCTCTGCACTTCTTCCTCAAAAACGGCAAAGTAAGCCGCATCCGCTACGAAGGGTATGTAGATTAAGGTTGAAAAGTTTGATTGATAAACTACTAATTGTTGGGCCTAAAGGTCTATACATACTCCTGCACAGCTTCCTTTTTAAATTTTCATAGCCTCAAATCTCCAAATTGATACCTTTGCCCTAAATCAAACAACAGTATATCATGCGCATAGTGATTCAGCGGGTAACGCAGGCATCGGTTGTAATTGAGAATGAGGCAAAAGGCGAAATAGGACATGGCTTGCTGCTGCTGGCTGGCTTTTGCGGTGATGACACTGCGGAAGACCTGAAGTGGATGGCAGGCAAAGTGGCGCAGCTACGAATATTCGGTGATGCCGAGGGAAAGATGAACCTGAGCGTGCAGGACGTGCAGGGGGACATCCTTGTCATCAGCCAGTTCACCTTGTATGCCAACACAAAAAAAGGCAATCGGCCTTCCTACATCAATGCGGCTCCTCCTGCCGTGGCTATTCCGCTTTACGAGCGCTTTGTTGCTTTACTGGAGGAGGCCTTGGGAAAGAAAGTACAGACCGGGGAGTTTGGTGCCGACATGAAGGTATCCTTGCTCAACGATGGGCCTGTGACCATTGTAATAGACACAAAAAACAAGGAATAATTAAAATAAAACAATCTGTTCTAGCTAAACATATAGTGCAATTCTATATATTTAGAGCTAATTGCAAACAGTTTCACTTGGCTTTGCCTCCGGATATGGTTAGCAGAACGCACACCCGCTCATTAGGTATACTTGCTTTGCTGTGCTTTGCCTTATGGTTTTGCCCAGCCACTGTTGTGCTGGCACAGCAAACAGACAGCGCACAGACACAAACCTCCCCGCCACAGCGCTGGCTCATAGAAACCAAGGACGGCTCAGTGTTTCAGGGGACTTATCTGGGGCAGAGTGAAGCAGGCATCCGCCTGCTCACTGAGAGCGCCGGTGAGATTCTTATTCCCATGAGTGCCGTCAAGAACTTCCGGATTCTGAATGAGCGGAATTTCAAGAATGGGGAGTATTGGTTTGAGAATCCAAATGCTACCCGTTACCTCTTTTCTCCTTCTGCTTATAACCTGCGTAAGGGCGAAGCCTACTACCAGAACACTTACATCGTCATCAATTCCTTTAACTATGGTGTTACGGACAGATTCACTATTGGGGCTGGTTTTGAACTGATTTCCACGTTCTCGGGCACTCCTATTTTCTTCATTACACCTAAATACTCTTTCCCAATCAGTGAAAACTGGAATGCCGGGGCAGGCATACTTTATGCGAACGCAGCCGGTTTTGATGAAGAGTTTTCAGGCCTGGGTGTTGGTTACGGTATTGTTACCTATGGCAGCAGGGACAACAATGTTACGCTTGGTGCTGGTTTCGGCTATGTGAGTGGTGAAGCTTCCGGAGAACCTGTGATCAACCTGAGTGGCATGAGGCGGGTGAGTCGTAAAATAGCGCTGGTAACAGAAAACTGGTTTGTTCCGGCAGATGGCTACTACGGTGTTTACTCCTATGGACTACGCTTTATGGGTGAAAAGATTACCGTTGACCTAGCTTTCCTTAACAATGCTGATATTGCCCGGGATATTGTATTTATAGGGGTGCCTTATCTTGATTTTGTGGTTAAATTTGGCAAATAGATAACCCATACATTAGCAGGATGACCTTAGCCGAAGCACAAGCCATTGTAGATAAGTGGATACAGGAAAACGGAGTACGTTACTTCAACGAGTTGACTAACATGGCCATACTTACCGAAGAGGTTGGCGAGGTAGCCCGCATCATCTCACGGCAGTACGGGGAGCAGTCTTTCAAGAAAAGCGATGAAGGAAAAAACCTGGGCGATGAACTAGCCGATGTCCTGTTTGTGCTGATTTGCCTGGCGAACCAAACCGGAACTGATTTAACGGAGGCGCTGCGCAAAAACCTGGAAAAGAAAACCGCCCGCGACAGCGAACGACACAAGCAGAACAAGAAGCTTAGCTGAGTTAGAAAGTCATCTTGAGTTTGAAAGTTAGAGAGGTAGAAAGGTAAAGGATACTTAGCTGTCGCCGGTATCCAACCAGTGACATACGGTGGGTGCGAGTCTCCAGACTCGCTGAAGGATAACAGGAAGAGATTCCATACAAAAGAGAAAGGCCCGCCTGAACAGCGGGCCTTTCTCTTTTGTATGATGCAACTTTAGAAATCTTTAACCTTTTAACTTTCTGACTTGAGATGTCTTTCTAATTTTTCACAGCGGCCAGGTCTACCAACCTGTCGTGGCGCCACACGGGCAGCACCTCATACAGGTTATGCTGCAGGCAGAACTGGATGTCTTCATGAATACCTAAGTTCTCCAGCCTCCGCACATGCGACGACTGCTTCAGGAAACTGAATACATCTGATTTGGCGGCCTGGTACAGGTGAAGCGAAGCCAGGGTGGCGTCGTTTTCAAAGGCAAAGCTCTTCTCCAGGCACTCTACCAGGGCACCGGCAAACAGGGTATCTTCCAGGTTAAACTGGCCCTTCCAGCCTGCACACACCACTACCACGTCTATCTGCAGTTCTTTCAGATGGCTTGCTACCGTGCGCAAGTTTAAGAATGAACCCACTACTACCTCTTCGGCGGCCTCTGACAGGCGTATGGCGCGGGTACCATTGGTAGTTGTAATCGCAATTGATTGACTCTCTACGGCTCCGTTCATGTAGCTGAACGGGGAATTTCCAAAATCAAAGCCATCTGCTTTTATGCCATTGCGCTCGGCAGCCGTCAGGCAACCCTTTTGCGAGAAGGCACGGCACTCCTCCAAATCCATTACCGGGAAAATATCACGGGCACCGTGCGCAAACGCCGTTACCATGGTAGAGGTAGCACGAAGAATATCTACTGCCACCACCGCTTTTCCTTCCAGATCATACAAGTGTAGCAGCTCCGGGCTGTAACACACATCTATACTTGCCATCTTGTCTCGTTATTCGTTTAACGTTGCTCGTTCCCCTTTTACACGGATAACGAGTAACCAACAACTATTTTTTATAGAAAGGCAGCTTCACCACCTGTGCTTTCATGTCCTTGTTGCGCACGCGAACGAAAATTTCGGTGCCTACTTTGCTTAAATCCTGCGTTACATACCCTAGCCCTACACCTTTACCCAACGACGGTGCCATGGTGCCAGAGGTTACTTCTCCCACTTTTTCGCCTTCCTCATTCACAATATCATAGTGCGCACGCGGGATAGCCTTCTCCAGCATCTCAAAGGCAATCAACTTGCGTGTTACTCCAGCTTCTTTCTGTGCTTTGAGTTTATCTGCGTTTATAAAGTCTTTGTCGAACTTGGTTATCCAGCCCAAACCTGCTTCCAGCGGAGAGGTTGTATCGTTTATGTCGTTTCCGTACAGGCAAAAGCCCATTTCAAGGCGCAGGGTATCGCGTGCACCAAGGCCGATTGGTTTAATGCCGAATCTCCTGCCAGCCTCCATAACGGCTTCGAACACGGCTTGGGCATCTTCGTTCTTCACGTAAATCTCAAAACCCCCGGAACCTGTATAGCCTGTTGCTGATACAATGACATCCTGCACCCCGGCAAATTCGCCTTTCTCAAAGGTATAGTATACCATAGCCGGCAGGTCAATTTTCGTCAGCGACTGTAGTGCCTCAACAGCCTTAGGACCCTGCACAGCAAACAGTGACAGCTCATCAGAGATATTCTCCATCTCCACGCCATTGGTGTTATACTTGCTCACCCATGCCCAGTCTTTCTCAATGTTGGACGCATTTACTACCAGCATATACTCCTCCTCGCTGAAACGGTACACCAGCAGGTCGTCTACAATACCGCCTTCTTCGTTCGGGAAGCAGGAATACTGCACTTTACCATCTGTCAGCTTAGAGGCGTCATTTGAGGTGATGCGCTGAATCAACTCCAGGGCCTGCGGGCCGCGCAACATGAACTCGCCCATATGCGACACATCAAAGATACCAACGGCATTCCGAACAGTGTTGTGTTCTTCTATATCAGATGAATAACGCACAGGCATATTATAGCCGGCAAACGGCACCATTTTAGCACCAAGCGCTTCGTGCACATCATTCAGAGCAATCTTCTTTAGTTCCATGCGGTGTTATATGAGGTTCAGAGTAATTGTGGGGGCAAAAATAAGTAAATTAAATCCGCTTCCGAAATAAAATACCTCCGGTTACCAGCAACTGCAGCAGCAAGAACCCCTAACGCAGGCAAACAAAAAACAAAGACGTGCCCTGCTTGTTCAGGCGTATTCATTTTCCTTGACTTAGCTTCTCCTTTCTTCTGTGCTGCCTCCTTTTATATAGCCCTGAGCGCTGGCCAGACGCCAAGTTTTATTTCTTATTTCCCTTTCGGGCCCGGGCCAAAGCATCGGTTTGAAAGGTGAAATCATAAAACTGTTGTACCTTTAAATTTCAGCCATGCTATTGCATGCCGCTACGGTAAAGGAAAAGCAGCCTTAGATGAAACTTTCTTACAAACTTTTTGCAGGTTTCTTACTCATCTCACTCCTGTTTACGGCGGTAGCCATCGTCAACATCCGGCTCTCAGAAGATGTAGTTGACAACACCGTTTGGGTGGCCCGTTCCCAGATGGTGGTTCGGAACTCCGCTGCCCTGCAGCGCCACATTACAGATATGGAGACTGGACTACGTGGCTTTCTGCTGAATGGCAACGAAACGTTTCTGCAACCTTACGTACAGGCAAAAAAGAACTTACCCAAGCTGTTCAATGACACAAAGCCACTCATTTCTGATTCACCACAGCAGCTTGAAAAACTAAATGAGATATTTCGCCTGAAGAAGCGTCTTCAGGAAGTCTATGCTGAACCGCTCATTGCATTACAGCGCACTGATACGTTGGATACAGATGAGTTCGATGCGCGGTTAGAGATTCTCTTATTGGACGAACAAGCATTAATGGATACCATCCGCACCTCCTTCCGCGAGTTCAATGCTTTTGAGTACCAGATACGTAATGAGCGGCAAGACCGCCTTACCAAGAGCATAAGCAACACTAAGCAACTTTCTACTATCCTCACCGTCCTTTCTGTTATCCTTGGGCTGAGTTGGGCGTTCTATATCACCCGCCTCATAACAGACCGGATCATAAAAATGGTAACGTTGGCTGAACAAATATCGCAGGGAGACTACAAAACGCATATCGTTGACACTTCCCGCGACGAGTTGAGCCAGCTCTCCTACTCCCTTAACCGTATGTCGGCTACCATAGATGAGTCGTTTACTGAGCTGGACCGCAAGAACAAAGAGCTCGACCAGTTTGCCTATGTTGTATCGCATGACCTGAAGGCACCCTTACGCGGCATTGAGGTTGTGTCGCGCTGGGTAGAGGAAGACATGGGGGCACAGTTGCCGCCAAAAGTGCAGGAGTACCTCATGATGATGCGCATCCGGGTGCACCGGATGGAAAACCTGATAAACGGTATACTGGCCCTGGCCCGCATAGGCCGCACAAAACAGATTGAGGAAGAGGTGGATGTAAATATACTGCTGAGTGAGATAGTAGACATGCTTGCCCCTGCTACAGGAATCCGGATTGAGGTGCAGGAAAACATGCCGGTTCTGCATACAATCCGTATACAGCTGCAGCAGGTATTCAGTAACCTGATCAACAACGCTATTAAGTACCACAACAAGAGCGAGGGCCTGGTGAAGGTAACCTGCCAGGAAACGGGGTCGTTCTATGAATTTGCTGTCTCAGATGACGGTCCGGGCATTGCCCCGGAATACCACGAGCGGATATTTGTCATTTTCCAGACGCTGCAGGAGCGGGATGCGATAGAAAGCACCGGTGTTGGCCTGACGATCGTAAAGAAGATTGTAGAGTGGCAGGGAGGCACCATCAGGGTGGCGTCTCAGCCCGGGCAGGGAGCTACTTTTACCTTTACATGGCCCAAAAAGTGAGATGATTTTGTAGCTTTGTTTTCAGTATTATCAGAAGTACACAAAAAGATGAGTGATAAAGCAGCTAATATCCTTTTAGTAGAAGATGACTACCTGGATATTATGAACGTAGAGCGGGAGCTAAGCAAAATAAATGTTTCCCTGCCACTTCTGGTGGCACGCAATGGGCGCGAAGCCCTGAACATGCTGCGCGGTACGGAAGGTGCTGAAAAAATAAACCCTGCCCCCAGCGTTATTCTCCTGGACATTAACATGCCTAAAATGAACGGGCTGGAGTTTCTGGCAGAAATGCGCCGCGAACCGGAATTCAGCCATATTCCCGTCTTCATTATGACGACATCGAACGAGGACATAGACCGAATGGCAGCCCAGCGCCTGAACGTGGCAGGCTACATTGTAAAGCCACTTACCTTCGACAGCTTTGAGAAAAGCCACTCCTCCCTCGACAGCTTCAGCCTTTTCCTTGACCTGATCAAACTGAAACAATAGCTGCTCTGCTACTGCCTTACCTTAGGCTATTTTTACAGTAGCAACCTTAAAACATTTCCAGTTGCTTCGGCAGCATCGTAAACGACTGCCTGTGGTGTATGGTGGTGCCGTGGCTGATAATACCATCCCGGTGAAGTTTAGTCGGGTAGCCTGCATTCTGCTCCCAGGCGTAATGCGGATGCACTTCAGCCAATTCACACATCAGGTCGTCGCGGTAAGTTTTGGCCAGCACCGAGGCTGCCGCAATCGAAAGGTACCGGCCGTCTCCTTTCACCATACAAGCAAAAGGAATTTCCTCGTATGGCCTGAACCGGTTCCCGTCCACCAAGAGGTACTCCGGCTTTACAGGCAGCTTGTCCAGTGCTCTGTGCATGGCCAGGTACGTCGCGTTTAGGATATTTATTTCATCTATCTCCGCAGGTGAGGCTTCTCCAATTGCCCACGCCACGGCGTCTGCTAAAACATCCTTCCGCAGGTCTTCCCGCTGCTTTTTACTGAGCTTTTTGGAGTCGTTGAGAAGTGGGTGCCGGTAATGCACTGGCAATATAACCGCAGCCGCCACTACCGGACCGGCCAGGCAACCTCTTCCTACCTCATCTACTCCTGCCTCAATACTGTTTCCGCTGTGGTTTGATATCAGCATAAGTATGAATCTGGCACAAGTATAAAAAGAAAAACCCGCCAGTCAAACGATGGCGGGTTTTCATTAAAAACTTATCTTCTACCAGCGCCTCTTGTTCTATTCAGAGACGCTGGCCAGGAACATGACTATAGCGCCTTGTTAGTAGCCAACTCTGAGTTAGGCATTGGCCACACATAGTCAGTAGAAGTAGGGGCTACCGCTGGTGCGCTGATACCACTGCCTGTTTTTTCAGGGAATGCCTGAAGCGTTCTGGTAATGTCCATCGCCCGGAAGCCTTCTCCTAACAACTCGATGCGTCTTTCCTTCAGAATGGCATCAACTAAGCCTTCCTGTGTTAGCAGGGCATCAACCGGGAAAATATACGTTGCATCTGATCTATGTCGAACAGCAGAAAGAAGTGCAACGGCCTTTACCAAGTTGTTTGTTCTTGCAGCTGCCTCAGCATAGTTCAGCAGCACCTCAGAGTATCGGATTACCGGTACATAGTCAGAGAATGGAGCTGGCTTCACAAACTTTGCCAGGTAAACGTTACCGCCGGCGGTAACAACAAAATTCGTTTTTCTGGCATCTGTTGCAGGCCATGCTGCATCACCTACAATGCCGGATGCGTTCAGGTAGTACTCACCGTTTCCAACAGGGGCTGCATTAAAATAATAGCCCAACTGGTTCTGAGTACCCGGGGCATCCAGGTCAGACATTGGCATGGAGAACACAGACTCCGTTGTAGTATAGTTCACAAAAGGAACTGCCACATCTGCCTGTAAGGTGTGCGCCACACCCGATGGTGCCGTGAAAGGAGCAGCATCAGACACAATCTTCTGCGCTTCTTCCATTACTTTGCCATAGTTACCCATGTGCAGGTGCACTCTTGTTTTTAAGGCAATAGCAGTGTTCTTATGTGCTCTGGTCGTGTTCAGCGCTGGCGTGGCATAAGTAGCCGGAAGACCAGCCTCTGCCTCGTTTAAATCTTTTAGAATCTGCGTATAAACCTGCGACACCGAGCTACGTGCCAGGTCGTTATTTGCGGTGGAGGTTTCAGCCTGCAGGCGCAGTGGCAACCCAGGGGAATTACCGTTATCTGCATTAAAGGGCTTTGCATAAAGTGTTACCAGGCTGTGGTAAGAAAGCGCCCTCAGGAACTTAGCCTCTGCCTGGAACTGCTCATAAAGAGCCGGATCAACCTTGGCTTTGTTGTCCTCCAGGCCCTGCAGGAACACATTTATCCGGTTGATAGCCGCATAAGCTGCTCCCCAAAGGTTCTGCACTTCGTTCGTGCCAGACTGCACGTTTTGCTGCCATGTCTGAAGACCTGTAACACCATTCGTCAAGCGGTTGATGTATTCCTCGCCTCTGATCTCATTATAAACCACGAGTCTGCCACCATAAAACTGGCCATTCTTCACGGCATCGTAAAGTCCGTTTACCTGCCCCTGGATTCTTTCAGGTGTATCGAAGGCGTTTTTATCAGAAATAGAAGTTTCCGGCACCGGGTTTAGCAGCTCGTCTGTATCGCAAGCCACAAAAGTAAAAGGCAAAGCAAGAAACGCCATTCTAAGCAGGTAGTGCTTGCGTGCTTTTATATTTATATTCTTCATTTGATTTAAATTTAAAAGATGTTAGAAACCAACGTTTACACCCACAGTGAATGTTCTGCCTTGCGGTACAGAGTTACGCTCCACACCAGGTGTCGTGTTTGAGCTACCGTTTGTTGAAATCTCTGGGTCAGCACCAGTGTAGTTTGTCAGCACAAAAGCATTTAATACGCTTGTGTAGATTCTTAGTGAGTTGATGCCAGCCTTGTCAACAAGCGTAGAAGGAATCTTATAGCCGAGTGTTGCAGTCTGCAGTTTCAGGAAGTCTGCTTTCTCAACGTTCTCAGAGATAACGAGGGCAGAGCCGTTAGACACATTGTCACCGAATACCACGCGAGGGAAGGCAGTGCTCTTTCCTTCAGGCGTCCATCTGTCCAGCACATCCGTGTGGTTGTTCCAGAAGCGCTGATCCCTCAGACCTGCCTTTGTACCGTTGTAGATGTAGTTACCACCAGAGTAAGTGAAGTTCAGACCTAAGTCTATGTTACCATACTTGAATGTGTTCTGGAAACCACCAAACCATGTTGGCAGGGCACTGCCTAAAATCTTACCGTCACCGGCAGCAGTAATTGGGGCAGCGGTCGTACCGTCAAGAAATGTCCAGCGCTGTGATGCAGCAGCAGCATGGTTGTACTGTACCTGCTTGCCGTCTTTGTTGATGAAGATACGCTGGCCGTTTGCCGGGTTTACACCTGCTGTCTCCACACCGTAGATACTACCTACCGGCTCTCCTACACGGGTTACGTTTGTCATTTCAAGACCACCTGTGAAACCAAAGATATCGGCGTTTCCGTCAGAAAGCTCAGTTACTTCATTTTTAATAGAAGTGAAGTTCAGGTTTGTGCTCCAGGAGAAATTTCCTTTCGCAATAGGCGTTGCGTTGATGGCAAATTCAAAACCTCTGTTATACATAGAACCAACGTTCTTCAGAATCCTGTTGTCCGGAATACCTTTTGAAGGAGCCTGTGGCGCTTCCAGAATTAGGTTGTTTACATCGTTGTTGAAGTAAGTGAATTCGAACTGGATACGGTCGTTGAGGAAGCCCAAATCCATACCAACGTTAGTCTGCTCACTTGTTTCCCAACCCAGTTCATTGTTACCTGCCTGATCAAATACCAGAGTTGGCGCATCTGCATACAGTCCGGAGGCATAAAGGAACATGGAGCCATAGGCGTTCGTTAAGTTACCGTTACCTACTTTACCCCAACTTGCTCTTAGTTTTACGCTATTCGCTATGTTCGCCAATCCTGAACTCTGATAGAAGCTTTCTTCTGACAATGCCCATCCACCGGAAACACCACCGAAGTTACCCCACTTGTTGTCTGCAGATAGCGCTGAGTTACCATCACGGCGGAAGTTAACTGTCATAAAGTAACGCTTAGCAAAATCATAGCTGAAACGTGAGAAGCCAGACACAAAGGCACGCTCTCTGAAGTAATTGTTAGATGGAGCTATGTTTGTAAAGTTACCTTGGTATTCATTGAAGAAGTTATCTGCCACGCCAAATCGGTTGGCACCCCAGCCGCTGTTTTGAAATGCTTGGATGTCAGAACCAACTAACAATGACAGGTTGTGGTTTTCACCTATCGTTCTCTGTAAAGACAAGGTATTAGTCCAGTTCCAGTTGTCCAGGCGCTGCAGCGTGTTCGTTGCATTTCCTTTGTTAGAGAAACCGTCGCCGTGAAGCGGGTTCTGGAAGGAGATACCTTCGATGCTTGTTCTGTCTAATGAGTAGCTTGTTCTGAAATCAACTCCTTTTGCTAAATGTACATCCGCACCAAAAGATCCGAAGATACGGTCAGTCTCAGAAGTAAAAGAGCTCAGATCCAGCAGTGGAAGCGGGTTAGTGAAGCCAGACTGCGTTAAGTTAGCACCTCGGCCCATGGTGTTGTCAGTTCTGATGTTATAGGAACCGTCAGCATTTCTTGCAGCAACGTTCGGAGCCGTTACGATAGCAAGACGACCTAAACCGCTGGTATTGAAAGAGGTACCAGGGATAGATCCTGTATTTGGCGCAGAACTGAAAGCGTTAACATAGTTAGCAGCACCTGTCAGTTTCAGCCAGTCGGTTACTTTATGATCGATGTTGAAGCGAACAGCTTTTCTTGAGAAGTTGTTCTGCTTGATAAAGCCATCCTGGTCAGTAAGGTTAGCAGAGAAATAGTAAGTTGTTGACTCTGTACCACCAGAAATACTTAAGCTGTGGTTCTGAGAGTATGCTCTTCTGTAAACTTCCTTGTACCAATCCGTGTCAATCAGATTTCCGTCTGCGTCATACGAAGGGAAGAACAGCGCTGGAAGCACTTTTTCGTCGTCTGCTTTGCCACTCAGTATTTTCTGGTTCAGAACGGCTTCGTTCTTTATCATCATATACTCTTCAGCGTTCAGCAGGTCAGGTAACCTTGTTGCCGTTGTTGTACCGGCCCAAGCCTCGTAGCTAACCCTTGGCTTGCCTGTTTTACCTCTCTTTGTAGTAATTATTACAACGCCGCCAGCAGCTCTTGAACCGTAAATAGCAGCAGACGCAGCATCTTTCAGAATGTCGATAGACTCAATATCAGCAGGGTTTATGTCACCCAATGCATTGCTTGCAGCAGAAGTCACGGAGTTATCGCCTGTGTTAATCGGAATACCATCTACCACTATTAGGGGAGACGTGTTAAGCGAGATAGAGTTAGTACCGCGTATTCGAATCACGGGAGGGTTACCAAGTACACCGTTTGGCTGAATTATGTTTACACCAGCTGCTCTACCAGACATGGCCTGGTCGAAGCTCTGCACAGGCATATCCTTCAATTTCTCTCCTGAAACAGAAGCCGCAGAACCTGTAAACTCCTGCTTTGTCTGGGTACCGTAACCTACTACAATTACCTCTTGCAACTGCTTGTTGTCAACTGACAGGGCTACGTTAATAGAGCCGACATTGCCAACTTCCTTCTCCACGCCCAGGTAACCAATATACCTGAATATAAGTGTGTTGGAACCTGCTGGCACACTTAATGAATAAGATCCGTCAGCCCCGGTTGTTGTACCTACAGAAGTACCTTTTACTATAACTGCCACACCTGGCAGCCCTTGAGTTGTCGCCTGGTCGGTAACCGTACCAGTAACTGTTCTGCTCTGCGCATACGCCTGTTGTAGAAGCGTTAGTACAAGAACAAAACTCATGAGGAACATTTTTCTCATTTGTTGTTTGTAGTTAAAGTGAATAAAGTGAATTGAGGTTTGGTTTATTGTAATATTCAGGCAAAACGATTCCAGTAGCACTTTGGAAGTGCTAAGAAATATACCCTTCACGTGCAGGCTTGTCAAAAGCCTGGCAGCTTCGGAGTTCTATAATTTTATAAATATGTGCTTTTAATGATGTTTAGCCAGCGCGCTCTACAACAGACACAACCAAGCTAGAAAAGGATTGGGAGTAGCATCAGGTTCTAATAGATATTCTAGTGATATTATTTCTTAGCCGTCCGCTCTTGCTTCTTTCTTTTCCCAATATTATGCACTTACAAAATTAAAAACAAGAGGCTTAAAAAAATAAATTTTTTATCAGAACACGATTTATATTGATGTCTCAACAATAATATAGTTCATCTATTGTTACAGCGGCAAATAAATTATTCTATTTTTAAGCAAGCGCTCACTTCTCCTATAGCTAAACATAGCCCTTTGAGAACAAAAATGACAAATCCTTATTAATTTGATAAAGGTTAGTACTATTCCTGTATTCCAGAAACAGAGTAATTAAACACTCGTATGCAAGGACTTGTGTTATAACAATAAAGCACTATAATTTTTCTTGCAAAGAAGAAAGCTAGGAAGTCGATAATTAAGCCTGATTGATTTAGACTTTTTTAAAGAGGGTTTTAAATGGTAAATATAGTGGATTTGCTTACTCGGGGTGCTTGATTAAATAGAAAAGGCACCGGAAACGGTGCCTTTTCTATTTTGTCTTAGGTACTGTACAAGTCTTTACGCCTGCATTAAGTACGCTTTAATATATTCATCCAGGTCCCCATCCAGTACGTTCTGCACATCGGAGCGCTCCACACCTGTACGGATATCCTTGACAAGCTTATAAGGGTGCAGCACGTAATTCCGGATCTGAGAACCAAAATCGATGCGTTTTTTTGTACTCTCGATGCGGTCACGTTCCTCGTTGCGCTTCTCTACCTCTATCTGGTACAACCGGGACTTCAGCATGCGCAGCGCGTGCTCTTTGTTCATGAGCTGTGAGCGTTCAATCTGGCACTCAATCACGATGCCTGATGGCCCGTGTTTCAGGCGCACCGCCGTCTCCACTTTGTTCACGTTCTGGCCACCAGCACCACCCGAGCGGAAGGTGTCCCAATCGATATCGCTTGGATTGATTTCGATATTGATTGTGTCGTCAATCACCGGGTAAGAAAAAACCGAGGCGAAAGAAGTATGGCGGCGGCCACCGGAATCAAACGGTGAGATGCGCACCAGGCGGTGTACCCCTATTTCGGACTTTAGATACCCGTAGGCAAAGTCGCCGGTTATCTCCAGCGTTGCGGACTTTATACCTGCTCCGTCTCCCGGGTTATAATTGATCTGCTTCACGCTGAAGTTATGAGACTCTGCCCACATAATGTACATGCGCATCAGCATCTCGGCCCAGTCCTGGCTCTCGGTACCGCCGGCACCCGGGTTTATTTCAACGATGGCACTCAGTTGGTCTTCCTCGCCGCTGAGCATGCGCTTAAACTCCAGGCCCTCTACGGCATCTGTCGCTTTTTTGAACTCCTGCTTTATGTCCTCTTCTGAAACGTCTCCTTCTTTGTAAAAGTCGAACAGCACCTCAAAATCAGAAATGGTCTTTTCAACCGTTTCATAATGGTCTGTCCATACTTTTATGGATTTAATTTCTTTGAGGACTTTCTCAGCTGCTTTCGGGTCGTCCCAGAAATCAGGCGCTGTGGTTTGAGTTTCTGTTTCTTCTACTTGTTGTTTCTTGACATCGTAGTCAAAGATACCTCCTCAAGGCCTCAACTCTGGCCTTTAATTCCTTAACCTGTTCAGTTGTCATGGATTATAGTTTATAATATGAAATGTATTTACTTGAAAGGCAAAATGCTGGTGTATAAACCTTAGTAGCTTATACACCAGCATTTTAAATTTATTTTAGTCTTTACAGCGTGATTTTATACACCCAGTTATGTGTGTCCGGCACCTGGCCAGTTCTTATTCTGTTCAGCTCTGCCGCCACCTTATTGGAGATTTCACGTCCCTCTACCGCAGGAAGCTCATAGTCCTGCCCCTCATGGTGAATCAGTGCAATCTGTGAGATAATGGCCGCTGTTCCTGTTCCGAAGGCTTCGGATAGTTTACCGGCTTTGTGTGCGGCTATTACTTCATCCACAGAAACACGACGTTCCTCTACGGTATAACCCAGGTCTTTTGCCACCTGCAACACACTGTCGCGGGTAACACCATGCAGTATACTGGTGCTCAGGCTAGGGGTTACCAGCACACCGTCTATCACAAACATCACGTTCATGGTACCTGACTCCTCAATGTACTTGTGCTCACGGGCATCGGTCCAGATAAGCTGGTCATAGCCTTTCTCCTGCATCTTTTTAGCGGGCAGCAAAGCGGCTGCATAGTTGCCCGCTGCTTTGGCATAACCGGCTCCGCCTTCTGCTGAGCGCACATAGTGAGGCTCCACCGCTACGGTTACCGGCTTATCGTAGTACTTGCCTACCGGGCAGGTGATGATCAGGAAACGGTAAGTTAAAGACGGTCGCACCCCAATGAAGCTATCTGTTGCAAACATCAGCGGGCGGATGTATAGGGAGCTTCCTTCCTTGGAAGGTACCCAGTCTGCATCCACGCGCAACAGCTGTGAAAGGCCTTGCATAAAAAGATCTTCCGGTAACTCCGGCATGCAAAGGCGCTCAGCTGAGGAGTTAAGGCGCTTATGATTGGCTAAAGGTCTGAAAAGGAGGATGTCCCCGTTCTGGTCACGGTAGGCTTTCATTCCCTCAAACAGAGCCTGCCCATAGTGCAGGGATGATGTGGCAGGGCTCAACGACATGTTACCGTACGGCAGCACCTGCGGGTTTTGCCACTCGCCGTTTTTATAGTCCACCACAAACATGTGGTCGGAGAAAGTTTTCCCGAACTGAAGGTTATCAAAATCCACCTCCGAGATGCGTGACTGTTTTACACGCTCTGTAGCTATAGTTAGAGTATCAACTGACATATGGAATAGGTTTTATACTTATTTTTTAAAGTCGTGGCTTCCAGGTAACTTCTTCTGCTCCGAGTTGCTGCGTCATTTTACGGCAAAGTGCGAACAGATAGTCAGATAATCTGTTCAGATATATTATCACAAGGTCTTCTACCGGGGAATGCTCCTGTAAATGAATGGTTATACGTTCGGCACGGCGGCACACGCAACGGGCCACGTGGCAAAAAGAAACGGACTGATGCCCGCCTGGCAGCACAAAAGCACGCAGGGGCGGCACTCCGGCTGTCATGCTGTCTATCTCCTGCTCCAGCAGCGTGACATCCTCTTCATGGAGATCAGGCGTTTTCATTTTTGATTTGGCAGGGTCAGTGGCCAGCAGGGCACCAATGGTAAAGAGCCTGTCCTGAATCTCTTTCAGGATGTATGCCCGCTCACGGTTTACCTCCTGGTCGCGCACCAGCCCTATATAGGAATTCAGTTCGTCTACGGTACCGTACGCTTCGATGCGGAGATCAGATTTAGCCACACGGGTACCACCAATAAGGGAGGTGGTGCCTTTGTCGCCTGTTTTCGTGTATATTTTCATTACTGTTATTCTGCCTGTAGTTTGGCGGCGGTGGCGATATCCTCGTTTATAGTGTCGGACTCTATCAGACCATCGCGCATTCTTACAATGCGGTGTGCATATTTGGCAATATCCTCTTCGTGCGTTACCATAATGATGGTGTTACCCTTGGAGTGCAGGTCCTCAAACAACTCCATAATTTCATAGGAAGTCTTGGAGTCGAGGTTACCTGTCGGCTCATCGGCCAGAATTATGCTGGGATTGTTGATGAGGGCGCGGGCAATGGCCACACGTTGCCGCTGACCACCAGACAGCTCGTTTGGCTTGTGCTTGCCACGGGTGCCAAGCCCAACGCTCTCAAGCGCACGCTGTGCCTTTTCTTCCCGCGTGCTTTTGCCGTAGCCTGCGTAAATAAGGGGCAGGGCTACATTCTCCAGCGAGCTCTGCCGTGGCAGCAGGTTAAAGGTTTGGAATACGAAGCCGATCTCTTTGTTGCGCACCTCCGCCAGTTCGTTGTCCGTCATGTTGCTCACGTCGTTTCCGTTCAGGATGTAGGTGCCGCCGGTAGGCGTATCGAGGCAGCCGACAATGTTCATGAAGGTTGACTTGCCGGAGCCGGAAGGCCCCATAAAAGCAACATACTCGCCTTTTGAGATTTTGATAGACACCGATTTAAGGGCGTGTATAGTCTCCGCTCCCATGCGGTATATCTTCGAGATGTCGTGCGTTTCGATGAGCATGTTCATACGTTTTTTTCATAGTTGCCAGTTATCGGCACGTGTCTCAACTTCCTGGCGCTTTTGGTTCAACTTCTCTATAAATGTACTGTATTCTGCAGAAGGAAGCAAATCACGTAATGTTTCCTGTGCCTGCTCCGAATAGGAGAATAGTCCCTGATCCAGGCTCTCCAGTGCATAAGCTTTATAGAGTTCTGCCGCAAAAGGATTATAGGTAATGCCGCTCAGCAAAATATTGTAGGCAACCTCTTCTTCCGGCTTATACTTGTCGAAGAAACTTGCTGCTGCCAGCACAACTTCCTCATCGTATAACAGCATTTTCAGGGCCTGCTCATACCGTGTGGCAGCTTCTTCCTTTCGGCCTTTCTCTTCTGCAATACGCGCCTTAAAGTACAGCCGCTGTCGCTTATCACGGTCCGTCAGGTACAGCTTGTCCATTTTGTTGAGCAGGGCATCGTAGTTCCCGGCATGAAGCCACACTTTCAGCTGCTGCAGGTTCAGGGCAGAGCGGAGTTCGCCCTCCGGCTGTAGCTTTGGCGAGGTTTCCTTTATGGCCTCATAGGCTGCTCTCCACTCTTTCCGGCCTATCAGGTAATCGATGCGTGCTATCATGGCCTGCCGCTTCAGGTCTTTTTCTTCTACTGCCTGTACCAGTGCATTCACCTCCTCTAAACTCAGTTGTGGCAAATATGTTAACAGATATTGCACCTTATCCTTGTCCGGTACCTCTGCCACAATGGTCTTCACGTCCTGCTGCAGCACCTCTGCCAGATCCTGTGCCACGGCAACAGCTGCCTCGTTTTCCGAAAAAGCTACTTCCTCCAGCGCCTGTATAGCGGTTTCAGGTTTGTTTGCCAGCGCAAGCGCATAACCCTGGCTCAGGTACGCCTGCTTATAGCCGTAGTCTTTGGCCTGCTTAAAATAGGCGGCTGCAGCCCGGTAGTTCTCCTCCTCCATCATCCATTGTCCCAGCGCATTATAGTAATAGCCGCTGTTCCGCTCAGACTGCAGCGCCAGGTTCTCCACCACTCTCCTGCCCTCCTTCGGCAAGCCATTGTAGTGGTGCACAAGCCCCTTCAGGTAAAGCAGGTCTTCGTGGAAAAGCTGGTTACCCCGGGAAGCTAAATAACTGTTGATTGCCTCCAGCCGCGTGGTATCGCCTTTGTTGAGCCTGCTGATGGTCTGGTTATAGAAAAGTGTGAAGTCCTCCACTGCCTGTATGGAATCCGGAATAAAGGTGTCTTCATTCTGAGGATCCTTTCCCAGCAGTTGCCTTAAGGCAGCCATATTGCTGCGAAGCGCTTTGTTATTGCCTTTCCGACTTTCCTCCAGCACCACTTTGGCCGGATCCAGCATGGCCTGCCGCGTATAATAAGCCAGGCGGTTGCTGCGCACGAAGTATTCGTCTGAGTTATGCCGCTGTGCCAGGTTAAAATAGTACTCGGTGCTGTCCTGCACGCTGGTCTGGGAGTAAAGCAGGGCCAGGTTGTTGTAGATTTCGCCGCTTTCCGGGAAACGCTCCGCTCCCTGCTGCAGCACATACAGCTTTTCGAAGAAGAACTGCTTCTCGTCGTAGAGGTTGGCGAGGCGCACGTAAAGTTTGGGGTTCGGGCGCTTTTCCAGCGCATCCTTCAGCCGAAGTATCTCATTGTTACGCTGGTCATCCTGCCGGTGCATGGCTGCGAGGCTGTAATTCGCTTTCACATTGTTGGCGTCATACAGATCACTCTCCTCGAAGAAGCGCTCAGCCAGAATTACATTGCCGGAGGCGGAGTAAAGGTCGCCAAGGTAGTTGTAGTAGCCCGCCTGCACATGAAAGTAAGAGCGGTACTGGGTGCGCATCACCAGTATAACGCAGGCAATGAGGCTCATCAGGAAGAAAGAGAAGAGCGAGAATGATTTAGGCTGATACACCACCTTGTACACCGGCAGCCGCTGATCAATGAGCCGCCCGAAGTTGATCATGATGTACAGGAAGAAACCCACTCCAAAAGCAAGGTGCGTGTACACGACCATGTCGTGGTAAAAGACCGTAAGCGGGTCGTTGGCCGTGGCAAAGGCATACCCGATGCTCAGGAAGGCAATGGTTGCAAACACCAGATACAGCACGGCACCTGTGGGCCGGAACAGGAAGAGTGACTTATAATACTCCTCCCGCTGACGCATTCCCCAGAAGCCTGCCACTGCTGAGAGCAGCAGAATAAAGTAGCCGTTTATGTAGAAAAGGTCGAGCTGCAGGTAACCGACATGGCGCAGGTACAGCAACACCAGGTTGAGCAGGTACAGCACGCTCACCAATATAAACTGCCACATGCTGAACCGCCGCTCCGGCGTCTTTGCCTGTGTATTGATCCAGAGAAGCGCATTTACGTTTTCATAGGCCACCCACACCATGAACAGCACCGTAGCCGCGAGCGTACCAATGGAGGAATAGTTCACGAGGTGCAGCGTCACCAGTTCAGCCGGAAACTCAGCCCCTCTGTAGGCCAGCAGCGCGATAAGCAACATCACCAGCAGCATCGCCAGCAGGCGCAGCGAGAAGTTCACCTTCTGCCAAAAGGCCTGAAAGGCATAACTGGTGATAGCCAGCAGCGCGATGGAGACCAATAGCAGGGTCTGGCTGGAGCCATTGCCAAAAGTGCCTAACACATCAAAGTTGAAGGTAGCCAGGAACAGCATCAGCAGGAGTATACCGGCAAAGTACGGCAGCTGCTTCATGGTACTGATGGCGGCGGCATAGAAGGCAATGCACAGCGCCAGGATTCCCAGCATGAGCGTAGCAGCCACCGTATTAACGGATGGCAGCGCCACATCGTACTGCTCAAAGATAAGGTAGCCGTCGGCAGAAAGGGTAAAGGGCTCCAGGAGACGTGTTACCTCATGCACCGGCACCGGCACTATCTGCAGATCTGTGATTTTATCCCAGCCAAAGGCAATGCTTTCCCCGCTGAAATAATGGTAAACGCCCAGCAGCAGGGCCAGTGCTCCCAGCAGGAGTAAAAAAAGATAGGGATACCGTATAGTAGTATCCCAACCTTTCCAAAACTTTATTTTATTCATATGTAAGTCAGCAGACTACTCCATTACCTTCGGAACACGGAAGTAATCGGAGTCTTTTTTAGGAGCGTTCAAAAGCGCCTCTTCATGTGTAACAGTATTCTTTGCAACATCCTCGCGCAGCACGTTCACCTCTTCTGACATATGCGTTAAAGGCTCAACGCTCTCGGTGTCCAGTTCACGCAGCTTATCCATCCAGTTCAGGATCTTGTTCAGGTCCTGCAGCATTTCCTGCTCTTTCTCCTCGTTAAACTCAAGCCTCGCTAAGTGTGCTAATTTTTTTATAGTCTGAATATCCGTTGACATATGTCTTCTTATGTTTCGTAATTTCTGTTTGAATAATATTGAAAACCCGCGCCTTCAGCTCCGGCAGGTCCTGCAGCGTCATACCTATGGTCTGTATCGGCTCATGCACCACTATCTTGAGCGGATGCCAGCGTACTTTCAGCTTTCCGTCCAGGTCCGGCAGGAAGTGCTGGTTGTAAGGCATGGTAACCGGCACCACCGGCAGTTGCCGTTCAATAGCCAGTTTGAAAGGCCCGTCTTTGAACTCCAACAGCTTTTCTCCGGCCGTTTTAGGTATAGTGCCCTCCGGAAATATAGCCAGGCTCCTCCCCTTTTCCAGCGTTCTCACCGACTTGATGTAGCTCCGGGCACTGCTTACCGGGTTTCTCCGGTCTACCGTAATATAGAGTTTGTCATACACCTTTCCCCAGAGCGGCACCTTCGCCAGAGAACTCTTCCCCACAAAGTTAAGGAATCCGGGGATGGTATGCAGCATCATCGGTATGTCGAGGTAAGAGCTGTGGTTGGCCGTGAAAATATACTGCTGCTTCGGGTCAAGTTCAGTCCGGCGCTCCACAATCAGCGGGGCCAGGAACATGCGCAGGAAAACAGTAGACCAGCCGCGGTTGATGTTGTGCACATGGCGCCACCACTTCTCCTTCCGGAGTAAGAAAGCCTGGAAAGGATAGGTTACCACAAACGGCAGCACAAACCAGGTGCAGCACCAGGTTGTATAGATGCGTTGTGATATGTATTTAATGGCCTTCATACATTCAAATGTAAGCATTATCCCTAATTGTACAAATCCGGCACCGCCTGCCATACAAGGGCACAGTCCTAACGACAAACTGGCTGGTATGGTATGCCTGCTACCCTTGTTGTTGCAGGAGCAACGCCGCCTTCAGGATACCTGCTACGCTGATGGCATCTGTTATTTCGTTGTTCATAGCCATGCGCACTGCTTCCTGAAAAGGCACCCGCCTGATGTGCAGATCCTCCGTCTCTTCAAATGCTGTTTCGCCCGCTGTTAGTTCCTGTGCCAGGAAAACAAATCCTTCTTCGTTGGTGACAGAGTTGGATGTATGCAGTCGCATCATGTTAGTCCACTTAGCAGCTGTATAGCCGGTTTCCTCTTTCAACTCCCGCTTCGCCGACTCTAGTATGTCATTCTCTATCAGGCCGCCGCCCATCGGTATCTCCCAGGAATACTCGTTCAGGGCATAGCGGTACTGCCCCACCAAGTATGTATAGCCTTCATCATCTATCGGTATAATGCCAATAGCTTTGTTTTTCATGCTCACTACCCCATAGATGCCCTTTCCGCCTTTCGGGTTCAGCACCTGGTCTTCACGCACTTTTATCCAGGGGTTCTCATAGATTTCTTTGGAGGATAGGGTTGTCCAGGGGTTATGTTGTTCGTCAATCATAGCGGTTATTGTATGCTTTTCTGCTGCAAATATAATTGAATTGTTTTTTATGCTGATTGGCTTCGCTAGCTTAAGTGGTTATTAAAACTGGCTATAAATGTTCTGTCTAAGCTACCGTGGGTTCTGTTCATCCAGCGACTCACAAACGGCCTTTTCCATAGCTAATTACGTGCGCTCCACTCCCGCGGGGGCGCGTTTTCCTGTTCGGCGCTGTATACATTTCCTGCCTAACGGCTGCCACAATCGTGGCACCGAAAATCTACAAGGCGCCTCTCAGAAAAACTGGAATCACTTTTCCTCCGAGCCACCAAAGAAAATCCTCCAGATTACTTTGGTCAATTGAAACATATTTACTTATTAGCTGATTCTGCACAGGCTTCACTAATTCTGTGAATTCCTTTGAAGCAACGCAGTAGATTAGTATGCCAGGTGCACATTGTGACACTCCACTGTCAGAGCGTTCAGCGAGTTTGGAGGGTCTTGATTCTTTTGCTTACTTTTCTCATCAAGGAGAAAAGTAAGGCCCAGCCGGCGAGGCGAAAAGCTAGTAGAAGATGATTATCTCTACTAGTTGCTTTAAATTTAGCAGAAAGAGAAGCAGCTTAGTTATTCAAAGTTTTAACAGCTTTAGAAAGCAGTAAAGCTGCTCCATTACATGAATGAAGCAGCTTTTCTATATTAAAAATCTATACTACAGATATTACCAGAGTCTGATTCTTTCTTCCGGCGCTTTATAAAGCTTATCTCCCGGCTGCACATTGAACGCTTCGTACCAGGCATCCATGTTTACCGGTGCACCAATGGTTCGGTACTCTCCCGGAGAGTGCGGATCTGTGATAATCTGCTGTGCAGCGGCTTCTGGGAGGATGTTCCCTCTCCAAACCTGTGCCCACGACAGGAAGAAACGCTGATCAGGAGTAAAACCGTCGATCTTGTCGTTCGATTTCCCTTGCTCCGTCATCTTGAAGGCTTCGTAAGCAGCACTCAGACCACCCAGGTCACCAATGTTCTCACCCAGCGTCAGTTTACCGTTCACATGAATAGTATCTAATACCGTATAAGCGTCATATTGCTCCTGCAGTGCTTTGGCTTTCTCCTCAAATCGGGCGCGGTCTTCTGCGGTCCACCAGTTGCGCAGTGTGCCGTCTTTGTCGTACTGGCTGCCAGAGTCGTCGAAGCCGTGCGAAATCTCGTGACCGATTACAGCTCCGATACCGCCGTAGTTTACTGCATCATCCGCGTTCGGATCGAAGAAAGGGAACTGCAGGATACCCGCCGGGAACACGATCTCGTTCATTACCGGGCTGTAGTAGGCATTTACGGTCGGAGCTGTCATACCCCACTTAGTTCTGTCTACTGGCTTACCCAGCTGGCTCACCATGTCGTTATAGCCCCACTGGCCGGCATTGCGTACGTTCTGGAAGAACGTTTTGCGATTGATATCCAAGCCATCATATGCTTTCCATTTGTCAGGGTAACCCACTTTTGGAGTGAAGGCATGCAGCTTGGCCAGTGCTTTCTCTTTTGTAGTAGCACTCATCCAATCCAGGTTATTTATCCGGATTTCGTACGCTTTGATCAGGTTGCTGATCAATTCTTCCATCCTGGCTTTTGCCTCCGGCTTAAAGTGCTTTTTCACATACAGTTGGCCCAGTAGGTCGCCAATGGTGCCGTCTGTGAGAGATGACATACGCTGCCAGCGTGGCGTCTGCACTTTCTGCCCGCTCAGCGCCTGTGAATACGCGAAGTTAGCGTCTACAAATGGTGTGCTCAGGTAAGGAGCCGCTGACTTCAGCACGTTCCACTGCAGGTAGGTCTGCCAATCAGTAACAGGAGTTGCTTTTATTAAGCCGTCTAGTTCTTTGAAGAAAGCTGGGTTGCTTACCAGGATGGTATCTTCGCCTGTCACCTTCATTTTAGCCAGCATTGTCTTCCAGTCAATGTTTGGAGTCGTTTTGCTGAAATCAGAAACAGAAAACTTATTGTAGGTTTTATACGGATCACGCATCTCTACACGCGCCATTTGCGCCTGGGCCATTTTCTTCTCCAGGTTGAAGATGGTCTCTGCGTTTTGCTGTGCTTTTGCCTGCGGAACACCTGTTAATGTAAACAGGGACGTTATATATTTCTTGTAAGCCTCCTGTATTTTCTGGCTACGCGCATCGTCCTTCAGGTAGTAGTCGCGGTCTGGCAGGGTTGTACCACCCTGGCTCAGTTGCGGAACCATGTTGTTAACATCCTTACGGTCCTGGCCCACATAAAAGCCGAACATCGGGGAGCCGGCGCCTGAAGTTCTCAGGTAAGCCACTTCATTCAATATGGCTTTTGTATCTTTCACTGACCCTACTCTTTTCAGGTCTTTTTTAATAGGTGTATAGCCAAGTTTGTCGATGGCAGCACTATCCATGGCAGCGGCATAAAAGTCGCCAACGCGTTTCTCAGCAGAACCTGCAGGAGCATTCTTATTTGCAGCAGCTTCGTTCAGGATGTCCTGCACGGCCTTGATGTTGAAATCGCGCAGCAGGTTAAAGCTTCCCCAGCGGGTTTCCTTTGCCGGCACCGGGTTGTTCTTCAGCCAGGTACCGCTGGCGTAGGTGTAAAAGTCATCGCCCGGCTTCACCGACACGTCCATGTTAGACTTATCAATGAATTGTTTTTTTGTGGCGCCGTTTTGTTGGGCAGATGCTTCTACGCCAAAAAGGGTAGCAGCACCGAAAAGCAGTAGTGTGAGGTTGTTTTTCCAGTTCGACATATTTGTCATCGAAGGTTAGTTATAAAAGGTTAGAATAGTTTGTATGTGATGAAGGCTTTTATTGATGGAGCTCCCTTTCATTTAATTTTGCTCCTAAATTAGTGTTTTATACCAATAGTACTTCTGCAAATCTTATCTCTGGTGCAATTAAACATTAAGAGTGCATACATCTCAGGTGCTGTATCTTTCAAATACTGATCCAATAATAAAAAGAAAATGTGACAACATGCAGTTTAGGGTTCTATTGCGGGCTGTAGTAGTAGTTCAGAACGCCTACTCAACAGCAAACCTACTTTATCAGTTCGATTCAGGTAATTTTTACTCAAGAAGCAGGCTCCTGCCCCAATAACAAACAAAGGTATACTGAGGAAATTTACAGGCGGTGCCTGGCGGCTTTTTCCTGAATGAGCAATTAGCAGCAGCAAATTTATGTTGGAAAAGAACTTATAAACAGTGCAAATTGAGTGAGTATAAAGGCCTTCCTCTCCTTTTGCTCTGTAAAACATTTTTCAAGTTCTACCTGTGCACATTTGCCTTACCCCGTGGAGCAGACAGATCTGGATTATTTGATACCGCCAAAGGCTGCAAAGCAACTGTTTTTATGCAGTACCTCTACATGTCTAAACCCAACTTCCTTCAACAGATCAAGCTGGAAAGTCAAGGGTCTAGGGCTGTCTTCCTTCTCAATGTAACTGAACACGTTATCCCTATAGTCGGTCCCTCCAATGCCAGCCAGATACGCTCCGTACCTGGCCTGAAAAAGAGCACTTACTTTCTCTGAGCTATGCGTTACCAGATCTGAAATCCAGAAGCTACCGCCTTCTCTCAAGGAATGGTATATCTTTTCGAAGACGAGCCTCCAGTCATCGTCTCCTCTCAGGTGATGCAGGACGGCCCCAGCAAGTATGACATCGTAGTGGGCTGATGGCAAGTTAATGGTTCTTATATCACCCTGCATGGCATTTAAGTTACCGCTTGTCATTTCCTGTACTCTGCTGCAGGCTTTGTCGAGCATTGGTTTCGACAAATCAATTAATGTGCAGTTAAGGCCGGGAAGTTTTGCCAGCATCCTTAAGGTATAGTTGCCCGCACCACACCCTATATCCAGAAGGTTTGTGGCGGCAGAGTTCACTATTTTAGCTGCATCTGATATAAGCTCAAGAGAAATGGGAGCGTCAATAGTGGACTGCTGACCGGTCTCTAGGTTTGAAAACCTGTCCACATCGTTGTCGAAACGCTGCCTTATTTCCTCGTTCGTCGATTTATTTCTGAAACTTTCTTCCATATGAACCAATGCTATATTTGTTTATTTTCTACTCATCCCTATCGCAAAGGCAACCCAACTACAACTGTTTTACTGCCCCATGTTTAGCTGCTTTTACCGGAGCTTTTCCTCCACCAAGATTGACTTATTTATCAAAAATACAGCTAATTATTAGGTATTTACAGATAATTTTTGTATATTGCTATATACCGAGAAATCATCTGCATTTCTTACATGAGGAGGCTTAAAGCAGCGAATATGCTGAAGAATATAAGCTTCTGTCGCTATACAGGAACATGGACAGCCAGACATGCTGTCATCTACAAAAGGCTAATTATTCTGCCCTACTAAGGAAAGCCAATTAAACTGCCTTAAGTCAAAATCACCATCTATTCAGATGTGCCTGTTTGTGACCAGTCTGTCCAGTTCAATCATGTGTCTGATGACTCTCTCGGCTGTTTTTAAATTTATTCATCAAAGTTAATATTACCTATGCTATACACACGAAAGAATACATCAGAGGAGTACAATGCACTTGCCGAACAAGTTATCAAATATGCCGTGAAATCTGGTTACAAAGATATCAAAGCTGATTTTACAGGGTATGACAGCCCGGCATCTTTAACTATGGTAAACCAGGAGATTGTGCTAACACCTGATTTTACAGCCAAGCGCGGCAACAATAAATATTACTTTGAGCTTGTGGTGAAAAATGGAAACGAAGATGATAAGCGCACGCTGGTGAGCAAGTGGAAAGCCCTGGAATCTATTGCTAAAATGAAAGGTGGCGACCTGCGTTTGTTTGTACCACACGGAAGCTTTAAGTATGCAACTGACCTGATGCAAGATCATGGCATTGAGGCCAAGCTCACAAAGATGAACAAACTGTAAGAATACAGGCTCAACATATACTTCAGCTTTTAGTTGAAAAAGATAGAAGTAAAAAAGAGGAAGTGCAGAACTGCACTTCCTCTTTTTTTGCTTTAGAATGGTGATCTGGATGGCAGATAACCTCGGGTAAGTTTTTGGTGCAAAATATATTTTCAGTCCTTTTTCCTGGCCGTAAGCCCTACGGGAACTTTGAGGTCGCCTTTATCATACATGTTGATGTAGATATCCAGCGTATCACTCGCACCACTCCAGGAAACTCTGTATAGATCTAATAGACCAGTGTTATTCATTAAGCCGTTAGGAGTTTTAAAATGACAACAACTCCCCGCCCTGTAGTAGTTAACTTCTTCACCGTTTGGACCAAGCAATCCATTCAGAAACGTTCTCTCATTATCCGGCCCACTCCTGTCTTTAGCTCCTCCCACTTTAATTGGATTAGCCTTATCATACCCATACGTAGGGTCATCACTGATGTCAACCAACAGGTAGCTGTCGTCATTTAGATACTCCACCTGCTTGGTTCGGGTATCTCCTTGTCCAGTGCTTGCTGAAGTTATGCTTTTTGATGATGCGCAACCGGTAGCGATCATTAATCCAATGGCTAATAAAGTTTTGTTCATAGTAGCTTTTCTTAAGTTTAATGCGTGATAATTGGCTGAGGTAGATTTAAAAGTGCTTTCGCTCTTGTTAGGAGGCATCAACAATCATAGAAGTGTTCAGTGCCGATAAGTAAGTGTCTTTTAATCATTTTGGTTTTTGAGAATAATATGTCCGGAATAGTTTCCATGCTCCTCTAGCTGCTCTTACTGATGTCCAACCACTACAAAGGATTACCTAATTATATATTCAATTTAATAAATATATAAAATAAATTAGAATTTATAATACTTTTATTCTATCTCAGCAAGAACTTAGAAATTTAAGTATCCTACAGTTATAGGAGGAAGCGCCACACCAAAGCACAAAAAAGCCCTGCAGCATAAACTGCAGGGCTCCAGATTTTTATAAGTCTCATCTTACAAAGCGCCTTCTTTGATTTCGTCTACCACCGTAGGGTCGAGCAGCGTAGAGGTGTCGCCGAGGTTGGAGGTGTCGCCTTCGGCTACCTTGCGCAGAATACGGCGCATGATTTTGCCGGAGCGCGTTTTAGGCAGCCCGCTTACCACCTGTATCTTATCGGGGCGGGCAATCTTTCCAATCTTTTCAACCACCGTCTCAATTATCTCTGCACGAAGCCAGTCGATGTGCTCCGGCCTGTCTTTGAGCGTAACGAAGGCATAGATACCCTGCCCTTTCACATCGTGCGGATAACCTACCACTGCCGATTCCACCACATGCTTGTTGTGGTTAATGGCTTCCTCAATCTCGGCTGTTCCGAAGCGGTGGCCGGACACGTTGATCACGTCGTCCACGCGGCCAATGATACGGTACAATCCGTTCTCGTCGCGTTTGGCACCATCGCCAGTAAAGTACAAGCCTTTGTAGGTGGAGAAGTAACTGAGGCGGGCACGTTCGTGGTCGCCGTAAGTGGTACGGATAATGCTGGGCCACGGAAACTTCATGCACAGGTAACCTTCCACACCATTCTCTTTGATCTCGTTACCGTCACCATCTACTAAAATAGGCTGCACACCTGGCAGCGGTAGGCCAGCATGGCTCGGCTTCATAGGTGTTACTCCGGCTATGGTGGATATCATGATGCCACCTGTTTCTGTCTGCCACCAGGTATCTACCACCGGACTGCGGTCTTTCCCGACATGGGTATGGTACCAATGCCAGGCTTCCTCATTGATTGGTTCGCCCACCGACCCCAGCACACGCAGCGAGTTCAGGCTGTAAGACAATACGTCTTCAATATCTCCACCCATGAGTGCGCGGATGGCTGTTGGTGCCGTATAGAAGATCGTTACTCCAAACTTGTCTACTACCTGCCAGAAACGCCCGTTATCCGGATAGGTCGGCACACCCTCGAACATTAATGAAGTGGCTCCCGCCAACAGCGGACCGTACAGCAGGTAGGTATGGCCTGTAATCCAGCCGATATCCGCAGTGCACCAGTATATGTCACTTTCCTCCAACTGAAATACATTGCTGAAGGTATACTGCGCATACACCATATAGCCGCCACTCGTATGCACCACCCCTTTCGGCTTCCCCGTGGACCCAGAGGTATACAGGATGAATAGCATGTCTTCGGCATCCATCTCTTCGGCAGGACACTCTTTGCTTACGCCCTCTACTTCCTCATGATACCATACATCACGGCCTTCCACCATATTCACGGCCCAACCTAAACGCTCTACCACAATTACTTTCTTCACTGAGTCACAACTCTCCAGTGCCTCATCCACCACACGCTTCACGGGTATCTGCTTCGCGCCGCGGTTCAGGCCATCAGACGTCAGCACCATACTGCACTGGGCGTCATTTATTCTGTCGGCCATGGCCGAAGCTGAGAAGCCAGCAAACACCACTGAGTGGATGGCACCAATGCGGGCGCAGGCCAGTACAGCTATAGCCAGCTCCGGAATCATGGGCATGTAAATACAGATGCGGTCACCTTTCTTGGCCCCGTTCTTCTTCAGCACGTTGGCATACTGGCATACCTTCTCATATAGCTCACGGTAGGTAAAGCGTACAAACCGCTCTTTCGGGTCGTTCGGCTCCCAGATAAGGGCCAGCTTATTGCCACGGGTTTTCAGGTGGCGGTCCAGGCAGTTCTCAGTTATGTTCAGCCTAGCACCCTGAAACCACTTTATATTCGGTTCATCAAAATTCCATTCCAGCACCTTGTCCCACTTCTTACGCCAGGTAAAGGTATCGGCTATATCAGCCCAGAAGCCTTCCGGGTTTTCTACGCTGCGCTTGTAGGCTTCCTGATATTCTTCATAGGTTTTAAGTTGAAAGTTGTTCATGGCAAAGGTTAGGTTTTGGGTTAAAGTTCTTATTCTAATTCAAAGAGACCAACAATTTAGAACGTATGCAGCGAGTCATTTCCACATTAATGGTGTGTTGCCGCACCCGCACCTCGTGGTATGCGAATATCCTCCACAAGTTCCTGAATATAAACTGGCGGAGCAGGTGTGAAACGAGACACAACCCCGGATACTATAAAATTGAGGAGCATGCCTAATGTACCTATACCCTCCGGAGATACGCCAAACCACCAGTTGGCAGGGACGTTGGCCGCAGGGTTGATAAACTTAAAGTACGATATATAAGCGATTGTGAACAAAAGGCCTGTAATCATGCCCCAGATGGCTCCCTGCTTGTTCATGCGGGTTGAAAATATACCCATAATAATAACGGGAAAAAAAGAAGCGGCAGCCAGACCAAAAGCGAATGCAACTACCTCAGCCACAAACCCTGGCGGGTTAATACCAAAATAACCCGCTATTACAACCGCCGCTGTAGCGGCGGCACGCGCAGCCAGCAACTCCTGCTTTTCAGAAATATCCGGTGTAAACGACTTCTTCAAGAGGTCATGGGCAATAGAGGTGGAAATAACCAGCAACAGGCCCGCCGCTGTAGAAAGGGCTGCTGCCAGGCCACCAGCTGCCACCAGAGCAACCACCCAGTTCGGTAGTCGTGCAATCTCAGGGTTTGCCAGCACCATGATGTCCTTGTCTATCACCAGCTCATTCTGCTCCGGGTTTTTCACATACTGGATAAGGCCGTCCGCATTCTTGTCCGTCACCGAAATCAACCCTGTCTTTCCCCAGTTGCCCACCCACTGCGGCATAGAGGCTATCTCCCGGCCGCTTGTAGTGTTCAGCATGTTGTACATGCCATAGGCACCTACGGCAGGAGCAGTGGTGTAAAGAATGGCAATTAACAAGAGCGCATAACCAGCAGATTTACGGGCATCCTTCACCTTAGGAACGGTAAAGAAGCGCACGATTACGTGCGGCAGACCGGCAGTACCCACCATGAGGGCAGCTGTGATAAAGAATACGTCTATAGTAGTTTTACTACCTTCTGTATAGGCGGCAAAGCCAAGCTCGGTCAGTACGCCATCCAGCCTGTCCAGCAGGTAGCCGCCTTCTTTCAGTTCACCTCCAAAACCAATCTGGGGAATGGGGTTCCCTGTTAACAGGATGGAAATAAAGATGGCTGGAACCATGTAAGCAAATATCAGCACACAGAACTGCGCCACTTGTGTATAGGTGATTCCTTTCATGCCACCCAGCACAGCATAGAAAAGCACGATGACCATACCAATGATTACGCCTGTATTGATGTCTACCTCCAGGAAACGGGAAAACACAATACCCACTCCCCGCATCTGGCCGGCCACATAGGTAAAGGAAATAAAGATGGCACAAATCAGCGCCACCAGTCGGGCAGTTTTGGAGTAGTACCGGTCGCCCACAAAATCAGGCACCGTAAACTTGCCGAACTTGCGCAGGTATGGTGCCAGAAGCAGGGCCAGCAACACATAACCACCCGTCCAGCCCATCAGGTATACAGAGCCGTCGTAACCCATAAAGGAGATAAGACCGGCCATGGAAATAAAGGATGCGGCCGACATCCAGTCTGCCGCAGTAGCCAGGCCGTTAGCCAGTGGTGACACGCCTCCGCCCGCCACATAAAAGTCTTTTGTAGAACCTGCCCTTGACCAGATTGCAATGCCAATGTAAATGGCAAAAGTGATTCCTACGATAATGTATGTCCAGGTTAAAATACCCATTACTTGTAACGTTACAGTGAAACTTCTTTAAGAAAACTTTGCGTATTCAGCTGATGTACGAATTCATCTCCGAGCTGCAAAAGCGAATAAATGACGTTCTTACTCTTCGTGTACATCAAACTCCCGGTCCAGCCTGTTCATCAGCCAGACATAAACGAAGATGATGATGACAAAGCAATAGATAGAACCCTGTTGGGCAAACCAGAATCCGAGTTTAAATCCACCTATCCTGATTTGATTGAGTTCATCAACCAGGAGTATCCCAAAGACAAACGACACCAGGAACCAGAGGGCAAGTAGAATAAAGAGAATCCGAACGTTGCGCCTCCAGTACTCCTGCATTTTTTGTTTGTTGTTTTCCATGTAGTAAAAGCTTCTGTTTATTATAAGTATATCAATTCCTGCTTAATTTTATCAAGTTAGCAATATAATGTAAAAAGAATATTTTAGTTAACAGGCAAAGAAGTGGTGGGTAGTAAGAAATTTACTTCTGATGCTCTCATTAAAAAGCCCTTCCAATAGCTGGAAGGGCTTTTTGATTGTTTAAAAGGATTGCATTTACTTTACGGTTTTTGCTAAAGAATAGGGATAGCAGAAAACTCAGCAAAGGAAAGCCGAAAAATATCGGTTTCCCTTACATATCCCGCACCGACACAATTACCTCGTTATACTTGTCTATGTTCTGAAGGAAGCTCACAATCTTTCGCCCGGCCTCTTCTGGTGAGGCAAGTTCACCGTTCGCTTTGTAGTCGCGGAACTTCTCTACGGTGCTGAACCTGCTGGCGTCCGACTCCCTGATTTGCCCCTGCATGCCCGTATCTACTACGCCCGGTGAGAGCGCATATACTTTTACACCAGTGCCGCGCTTGTCCTGCTCCAGCTGAACCGTTTGTGAAAGCATATCTATGGCAGCTTTGGAGGCACAGTAGCTGGCCCAGCCATCAATCGGGTATTTGCCCGCACCGGAGCTTACGTTCACCACTACCTTCTGCGCCGGGTGTTGCTGGTATACCTGCAGGAACGTGTTCATGAGCATAGCCGGAACCACCAAGTTTATATCAAACACAAACTCGAAGCGCTCGTTGGGCATGTCTTCGCCCACATAGCCAATATCTCCCAGCACACCGGCATTGTTGATCAGCACCAGCTTCTGCGCCTCCGGGTAAGGCAGAAACACTTTCTGCAGGTTGTGCTCCACCGCTTCAATGTCGGAGAAATCCATTGGTTGGTAACGGTAGTTCGGATGTTTGATGTTGTTGGTGCGCGATACACCTACCACCTGGTTGTTTTCGTCCTTCAGCAGCTCTTCCGCTATAGCCTTGCCAATGCCTTTGCTGGCGCCTGTTATGATGTAGATATTCACTTTTCTGAATTATGAATGATGAATTATAAGTTACGAATGAGCGGGTTAGAAGGTACGTATTTCAATGGTAGACGCTTATAAATAAAAAAGCTGGTGCCTCTGCCATTGCAGAAACACCAGCTTTCCAATGATCAATCAGCTTTACAAAGCGAGTCTGGAGACTCTTCCACACCCTAAGTCACGGGATGGATTCCCGCGCCAGAAGTTATTACAACTCTCTAACTCCCAAACTTTCTAACTTTTTAACTTATAAAATATACTGGCTCAGGTCACGGTTTTTCACCATGCCGGCCAGCTTTTCCTGCACCGTCTCGCGGGTGATAACGATATGCGCATTCGCACCAATTTTATCCGGCACATCGAAAAGGATATCGTTGAGCAGGCGGCTCATAACGGTGTGTAGACGACGGGCACCTATGTTCTCCACCTCTGAGTTAACCTCGAAGGCAATAGAGGCGATCTCATCCAGTGCCTCATCGTTAAAGCTGAGGTCTACGTCCTCTGCAGAAAGAAGCGCTTCATACTGCTTCGTCAAAGCGTTTTTGGGGAACTTGAGGATTTGATAGAAGTCATCTTTGGTCAGGCTGTTCAGCTCCACTCGAATCGGAAAGCGTCCCTGCAACTCCGGAATCAGATCAGAAGGTTTAGCCACGTGGAACGCTCCGGCTGCAATAAACAGGATATGATCCGTGTTGATGATACCATACTTGGTGTTTACAGAAGAACCCTCCACAATTGGTAGCAGGTCGCGCTGCACGCCTTCGCGGCTTACATCAGGTCCGCCACCGCCTTTTTTGCTGGAGCTGGCTACTTTGTCTATTTCATCAATAAAAATGACACCTGCATTCTCTGCTTTAAATATTGCCTCTTCCTTCACCTCATCCATGTCGATGAGTTTAGAAGCTTCCTCTTCCAACAGAATCTTACGTGCCTCGGCAATGGTTACTTTGCGCTTCTTCGTTTTCTTCGGCATCATGCCGCTGATCATCTCCTGGATATTCATCATAGAAGCCTCGTCCATTCCAGGGCCTAAGGCGCCAACACCAGGCATGGCACTCTGCTGTATCCTGATTTCAATCTTGCGGTCTTCCAGTTCTCCGTTGCGGATTTTCTCTCTGAATTTCTCGCGGGTGCGCTCGTTCAATTCATAGTCGCTGTCGGGCATTACGCCTGGATCAGAGGAGTAACCAACAGCTGAAGTGTTATTGTTTCTGCCTTGTATAGGCGGAATAAGGGCATCCAGAATGATGTCTTCCACTACTTCCGCGGCACGCTGCTTTACCTCTTCCTTTTTCTTGTTCTTCACCATGTTCACCGACTGCTCAACCAGGTCGCGCACCATGCTTTCCACATCGCGGCCTACGTAACCTACCTCGGTAAACTTAGAAGCCTCTACTTTGGTGAAGGGCGCATCTGCAATTTTGGCCAGGCGACGGGCTATTTCTGTTTTACCCACACCTGTTGCTCCAATCATGAGAATGTTATTCGGAACAATTTCGCCCCGAATGTTTTCATTGGCATTCATGCGGCGCCAACGGTTACGCAGCGCGATGGCTACGTTGCGTTTGGCATCGTTTTGCCCGATGATGTATTTATCCAGCTCCGCTACAATCTGGGCTGGGGTTAAGTGTTCTATGCTATCTAACATGTTCGTTTCGTTTTTGATAATGCCTTACATACCACAGCTGATATGCTGCCATAGCCTATAATCTTTTTAACTACGCTTCTTTTTCAGGAACGTGCGGGTGTTGGTGCTCACAGTAATATAGTGCGTGGCGCCGGAAGGATGAAAAAAAGCACTGCCGTAGTTCAACTCGAACGTACGCACCCGCAGCATGGCTCCTAACGAGAAACCAGCCCCTCCCGAACGGGTATCCAGGCGCAATTCCCGGCGGCGCAGGTGGTTGTATCCTGCCCGCACCTGAAAACTCTTGCTGAAGATAAATTCAGCCCCTGCCACAAAGTGGCGGGCTATCTTATCACCTAATTTTTTCTCTTCCTTCACCTCATTCCCGTTCTCATCCAGCTGCCCCGGTGCATTTGGGTCCAGGTATACTATATCGAACTGGTAGAGACGGTGTGCCGTGAGCGACAGCCGCACCGGCATGTGCTCCGGTTTATAACTTACACCTAACTGGGCATCGAAGGGCATTGGCTGCCGCTCACCTCCGTCGTAGGCCATCACCTGGTACCCGACATTCTTAAATGCCAGCCCCACCGTAAAGTCCTTCTCCGGGTGCTTAAATGCCACACCCGCATCTGCCAGTAATCCCATTGCCTTATTGCCCGCTATACTTGACACAGCGATCTTCGCGGTGGCGCCCACTGTAAAAGCCTCCACCTGCCGGGCATGTGTAATGTTAACGTTATACTCATTCACGCTGAAGCTGCCTTCTGCTGCCCCCGTGGCGTCACGCTGCACAAAGTCGCCGTAGTTGAGGTAGTTTACACCTGCTGCCCACCGGCCATACTTCTCTGTGTTAAAAGCGTAAACCGCATTGCTCTGCCTGATATCAGCCAGGTAGCCCACATAACTCAGTGAGAGTTGATTATCCATCTCCTCGTTCAGCAGTGCCGGGTTAGCAGCCACCATATTCACATCATGCGCCCCCGCCGTTACATTCACTCCTCCCAAAGCCGCCTGCTTCGCACTATTCGGGAGCTCCAGGAACGAGAAGCCCCGCTGGCCACCCACCTGCGCCTGCGCCATTAGCGAAGAGCTCAGGAGCAACGTAACTAGCAGTGGCTTGAGTACTTTCATGCTTTAGCGGCTACTGGGGTAACTTTAAGTAATCAAAGGCCCAAACAATATTTTCATTTCAACGACAGGGGAAAGCTATGATAGTTTGCACAATAAATTTCTCCTATCGTCAAAATGTCAAGTCTTATTCGTTCACAACTTTCTCTTCCGTCACCGTCAGTTTGAGCGGGTGTTTTACCTTCTCTTTTAGCAGCGCTATTTTCACCACATCATCCACACGGTCTACATAGTGTATATGGAGACCTTTGATGTAGTGTGCCGGAATCTCGTTGATGTCTTTCTTATTTTTCTGGCAAAGGATGATGTCTGTAATACCAGCACGCTTTGCCGCCAGAATCTTCTCTTTGATGCCGCCCACCGGCAGCACCTTCCCTCGCAGGGTTATCTCACCCGTCATAGCCAGCCGCGACTTCACCTTACGCTGCGTAAACACAGAGGCAATGCTCGTAAAAATGGCAATACCCGCCGACGGACCGTCCTTTGGCACAGCCCCTTCTGGGAAGTGAATGTGCAGGTCGTACTGGTCGAACAGGCGGTAGTCGATATCAAGCAGCTCCGCGTGGGCTTTCAAGTAGGAAATAGCGGTCATAGCCGACTCCTTCATCACATCCCCCAGTTGGCCAGATAATGTCAGTTTGCCTTTTCCTTTGCTCAGGATAGACTCTATAAAAAGAATGTCTCCGCCTACGGAAGTCCAGGCCAAGCCTGTTACCACTCCTGCCGTGTCGATGTCCTGGTATATCTCTTTATCAAAAATCTCGGAGCCTAAAATCTTCACCACTTCTTCCGGCTTGATAGAAGAAGGAAACTCCTCGTCCATTGCCTTCAGCTTGGCAGTATTGCGCACCAACTGCCCTATCTTCCGCTCCAGGTTCCGCACACCCGATTCGCGGGTATAGTCATCGATTACTTTATGAATGGTTCCTTTTGGCACCTTTACGTCATCCGGCTCCAGGCCATGCTCCATCAGCTGCTTTGGCACAAGATGGCGCTTGGCAATTTCTGCTTTCTCCTCCAGGGTATAGCCTGTAATCTCAATAATTTCCATACGGTCGCGCAGGGCAGGCTGTATAGTATCCAGTGAGTTGGCCGTGGCAATGAACAGTACCTTCGAGAGGTCATACTCTACATCGAGGTAGTTGTCCATGAACGTATGGTTCTGCTCCGGGTCCAGCACCTCCAGCAAAGCGGAAGCCGGGTCGCCACGAAAATCAGATGCCAGCTTATCTATCTCATCCAGGATAATCACCGGGTTAGAAGAACCCGTTTTTTTAATCTGGCTAATTATCTTGCCCGGCATGGCCCCCACATAGGTGCGGCGGTGCCCACGAATCTCAGCCTCATCCCTTACGCCACCCAGAGACATGCGCACATAGTTACGTCCTAGAGCCTTCGCCACAGAGCGGCCCAAAGAAGTCTTACCAACTCCCGGAGGACCGTACAGGCAGAGTATCGGCGCTTTCATGTCCTTCTTCAGCTTCAGCACAGCCAAGTACTCTAGAATGCGCTCTTTTACCTTCTCCAGACCATAGTGGTCGGCGTCCAGTATTTTCTTCGTGCGCTTCAGGTTAAAGTTGTCTTTCGTGAAATCGTTCCAGGGCAGGTCGAGCAGGAACTCCAGGTAGTTGACGGCCACCGGGTATTCTGCGGCCTGTGAGTTCAGGCGAGCTAATTTTTCTATCTCCTTCTGAAAATGCTTGGCTACAGGCTCCGCCCATTTCTTCTTCTTCGCCCGTTCCCTGAAGCGCTCAATCTCCTGGTCGGGTCCCTCCTGCCCCAGCTCGTCCTGCAGTACTTTTATCTGCTGGCGCAGGAAATAATCCCGCTGCTGCTGGTCAATATCGGTATGTACTTTTGAGTGAATTTCCTGCTTGAGCTCCAGCATCTGTATCTCGAGCAGCATGAGTTCCAGCAACTGGGTACCGCGCTCTTTGCTGTCGTTCACCTCGAGCAGCACCTGTTTCTGCGCCACCTCCACATTCAGGTTGCTCGACAGGAAGTGTGTCAGGAAGCTTGGGCTGTCAATATTATCCAGCGCCACCTGCGCCTCCTGTGGTATCTCCGGGTTCAGCTTCAGCATTTTACCGGCCGCGTCTTTCAGCGACTGCACCAACGCCTTCACTTCCTTGCTCTTCTTGTCCAGTGGAGTCTCCTCACACAGGCTTACTTTAGCCGTCAGGTAAGGGTCTTCCTGCTTTATCTCGTCAATCTGGAAACGGCTTTGCCCTTGAATAATGATGGTAGTATTGCCATCCGGCAGCACCAGCATCTTCAGGATTTTGGCTACAGTACCCACATTGTACAAATCTTCTGCTGCCGGGTCGTCGCTGTTGGTGTTTTTCTGCGCCACCACCCCTACAATCTTATTACCGGTATGTGCCTTTCGCACCAACTTCACAGATTTCTTGCGTGTCACCGTAATCGGCAACACCACCCCAGGGAAAAGAACTGTATTCCGCACCGCCAGAATCGGCAGCTCATCCGGCAGGTCTTCGGTCTTTACGTCATCTTCAATTTCTGCTGTGATCACCGGGATGAGTTCGGTGTCATCGTCATCGGAAATTCCGCTTAGTAATAGGTTATTTAAAAATTGGTTGAATGTATAGTTCATATGTAGAATAGTGCCATTTTGACAGAAAAACACTAGTTGCCCCCGTTTATCTGTTCCCCCTTAGTAATGTCAAGTCTTGTGCCAAGACGTTCCTGGCTGTAGTATTGTCGGTTGAGCCCGCTCAGGCCATAAAGCTCATCATAAAAAGTTATATCATTTATAATGCTTTCACAAAATATAGCTTAGATTTGATATCTTTGACACTCAGGCGAAACCTTTACCTAGATGAAACGATCTCTTCTGCTGGCGCTGTACTTGCTGCTGTTCCATCTTGCTTTTACAAGTCAGGGGCAGCAGTACAAGCATATACCACTTGATTCGGAAGCTGGCCTGACTGTACACAAGAAAGCTCCGGATCCAGAGCTTCATCTTAATTTTCCCAATTTAAATAAAATACCTTACTATCACGAGCCCAGGAAACTTGCAGCCATACAAAAGTTAGAGAAACGCAAGCGCTATGCCCAAGTGCTGCCGCTGTTGAGGCAGTACGTAAAAAACTTTGGCATCCAGAATTTTTACAAAGACACCCACCTGCTCTGGCGCCTGGGCCAACTCTACGAGAAGAGTGGAGACCAGGAAAGGGCAATAGCCTTGTATCGTCTTGTACTGAAGCACCACCGCAGCGATGTGCGCAAAGTTGTTTCTCACTACGACTCACTGGAGCAGAACACCAAGGATTATTATGTTCCACTCAACTACTACTATGAGCTGGTGGAATACCGTAAATCCATTGCTACGTTTCAGCCACCAAGAGGCGTGTACATTAACATGGGCAACGCCCTCAACTCTGCCTACGCAGACTATGGACCTACACTCAGCGATGAAAACGAGATGTTTATATACACCTCCAAGCGCAACGTTAACTATCTGGGAATGGAGAACAAGGTTAACGAGGATTTGTTCTACAGCAAACAGAACAATGGCTACTGGGAAGAGGCCAAGTCTTTTGGAAAACCTATCAACAGCCAGTACAACGAAGGCTCTGCCCGCCTGAGCCGCGACGGTAAGACGCTATACTTTGCCCGCTGTGAATCGCCAGACGGCATGGGCAACTGCGACCTCTATACGGCCTCTTTGCAGGACGATGGCACCTGGGGCCAGATAAAGAACTTAGGACCTAATGTTAACTCTAAAGCATGGGATTCCCACCCAACGCTCTCTGCAAACGAGGATACGCTCTACTTCGCCTCTGACCGCCTCGGCGGCTTTGGTTTGTCAGACATCTATTATACCTATAAAACAAAAGGAGGCAATTGGGCGAAAGCAAAGAACCTGGGGCCTGTGGTGAATACGCGCGAGAGCGAGGTAAGCCCCTTCTTCCACCCACTGTACCAGGTGCTGTATTTTTCCTCAAGGGGCCAACTCTATAACTTCGGGGACTTCGATATCTACAAAACCTATAAGGTAAAGGGGCACTGGCAGGAGCCCCGTAACATAGGGCCACTCGTAAACGGGCGGGGCAGCGAGTATTACTTTACCATTGATGCCGCTTCCAAGAACCTCTACTATGCCCGCTCCGAAGCCGACGATATAGACAACCTGGACCTGTACTCTTTTCCCTTACCAATGGAGGCGCATCCGCTTGCTGTTACCAAAGTAGTAGGCGTCCTTACTGATTCTGTTACCCGCAAACCGCTGTCTGGCATTGTCTCTATCATAGACCTGGAGCATGGCGTAGAGATTTCCTCAAAGTATATTCGGCCCGATGGCTCCTTTGAGTTCGATTTGATTGATAAATCCCGCTACATGATCCTGATCCAGAGCCCTGACTTTTTTACTATTGAGCGGGAGTTGTCGCTGGAGCAGGATACAGCTTTTCAGGTCATGACCACGGTGATTGACTATAGTGTGCCGATGGTGTTTCAGAACATTGAGTTTGAGCCGAACCAATCGAACATCAGTCTGGGAATGGAGCCGATACTTGACCAGGTGGCACTCTTCATGATTGACCACCCGACCTACAGGCTGGAGATTGCCGGCCACACCGACAGCTTTGGAGATGCGGACTTCAACCTCTCCCTCTCACAGGACAGAGCGGATGCCATCAAACGCTATATAGAGCGCAAAGTCAATATAGGCAGTGACCGCATTGATGCCATTGGCTACGGAAGCCGCAAGCCTTTACGCGAGGAGAAAACAGAGGAAGACAGGCGTTTGAACCGGCGGGTGGAGTTTACTATTATTAAGCCGAAGAAGGAGTTTTAGTATTTGTGTAGTTTACAAGAGCTACTACTCAAATTGGAAACCACTAATTGAGTGGATTGCTTTTCTTTGGACCATAAAAGCCTTCTCGTGCGCTTGAGTAACTTTAAGTGATTTCTCGTCTAAGCTGCCGTAGTTGCTGTTCATCCAGCGCTAGCTTACCTATTGTTTCATCTTATCTGTCTTAGCTCTCTAGGCCGAGGGGCCTCGTCTTCGGGCATCGCGCTGTGCAACTGAAGCTGCACTCGCGCTGCTCGTGCTGCCTCACTGCGTTCGTCACCGGAACATCTACAAGGCGCTTCACTTGAAAACTGGAATTACCTTTCCTCCGAGCCAGCAGAAAGCCTCTTCATGATGTAGTCACATGCGTATATAACGTATTTACATTTATTCCTTTTCCGATTTCCCCCCTGTACACCAAAATTAGATGTGCTGTATAGGCATGGTGCGTTAGGCGCACTGTGGTGTTGTTAGCTTTATGATAAAATTATCTCGCAACTCACTGAGCTTTTACATCCGTCAGCACGGAGTGAGACTGTTTCCAGTCTTTGGATTGAGCGCCTTGTAAATGTTGCGGTGCTGAGCGCAGCGAGGCAGCACGAGCAGCGCGAGTGCAGCTTCAGTTACACAGCGCGATGCCCGAAGACGAGGCCCCTCGGCCTAGAGAGCTAAGACAGATAAGATGAAACAGTAGGTGAGCTGGCACTGGAGAAGCCATAGCAACGGCAGCTTACTAGGCAGCTTACTACAGGAATATACTTAACTGATATTTTTGGTTTATGAGAAACGATATGAAAGCTAAGTTTCTCTACCTACCTTAAAAGTAAAAGAGGCTATGCAACCAAATGCATAGCCTCTTTTCACGTATTATATCAACTTAGAAAGCTACCTTTTTCGTTACATCACCCCGCTGCATCAGCACACTTTCTGTTGCACCTTTATAGTTCACGTTTACAATATTCATTTGGTCGGTGAACAGGTCTGTGAGGATGGCATTTTTCACGTAGAGCTGCGCCAACGTGCCTTTCTGCACAGGTACCTCTACATACATCCACACTACATCCACATCTTCTTCTGAGCCCAGGAGTTTCGCCTTCAATGGCTTGCCTTTCTCCACCTCAAAAGAAAGCTTATGCTGCAGATAATCCGCCATCTGCTTTTTAACTTCTTCAGAGCTGCTGCTATAGGTTATTTTAGTTTTAGCCTGGCGGGAGAGGGCGCTCTCCAGGTCATCCATAAACACCTTTACAGCCACCTCCAGGTTTTGTGTGCTCGGGTTATACTTTACGTCCGTTATACTGGCGTGATAATCGTGGGCGCTGGCTGGCTGCACTGCCAGAAATGCCACTAAAAGCAGCAGCAGGGAAAACACTTTATTTCTCATTAGTTCTTATTTGCCAGCGGGCAGGTCAGACAACACACGCTTGGCCATCGTAGGCATACTGTCGCTTACAATGCGCTGCACGTCGTTGATGTTGGATTGGTAAGGCACTTTCACCTTATTGCCTGACACCAGCTCGCCATTACTGTCATAGATCGAATAGTGAACCAAAAAATCGCGCTCATAGTTCTGTGCCGCTCTATCTAAACAGTTTTCATACACTGTTTTCACCTCAAACTGGTTAATGAAAACATAATAATCGATGCCGTACTGGCCATTGAAGTAGGAGAAAAAGTTCGGGTCCTTCACCTTCACCCCAAAGTGCTTGTCGGGGTCCTGCGCTATAGGCACTTCCTCGGGCTCATCTTTCAGCCCCATCTTTTCCTTCTGGCGTAACACCCAGGCTACGGCACCCTTCTCATCCTCCTTCACTACAGGCTGGTGGTTGTACCTGGACTGCTTGTTATCCTGGTAGGAATAGTTTAAAGATTTGTAGATACGGCTCAGTTCACTCACGCTGTCGCGGTACACGCCACCCAGCAAGTGGATGGTTTCATATCCCTGAGGGGCCAGCATAGCATTCAGCCTGCCACGGAACACATGGCGCACGTTCTGGCGCGGTATCTTTGACTGGCGTGCAATCTCGTAATCGGCATCAGAGAAGTACAGGTAAGGGTCGAATGGGATGACCAGGATACGGCTCTTGGATTTATGCTCCGACGGCTTTGGCGCAGGGGCCGCTGCCGCAGAAGTACTTTCCACGGTGCGAGTTGCAGCAGAAGCGCTTTTCTGAGAGGACACAGGCCTGGCAGCAGGTTTAGCAGCAACAGCGGTGGTATTTGCAACAGGCTTTGCCTGGCGGGCAAGGTATAGGGTCTGGCCTGTCTGCATTTTGTTGTTATTCCATTTCTGAAGCGAGTCCAGAGGAATGCCAAAGCGGCGCGAGAGGCTGTAGTAGGTGTCGCCCTGCTGCACCAGGTACACGCTATCGCCTGAAGCGGCCATAGCGTGCTGGTTTATCTTGAGCAGTTTTACGGCAGGTGCCGCTTCAACACAATTTAATGCAATTACTAAAAGGAATACTAAGCTTGTAAGGCTGTAAGCAAGGATGCTTTTCATTAGCGGAACTCTTGGTTAGAATATCAACTTGAACACATCGTTAAAGATAGCGAATGCCATTAAGCCTAACAAAATAACCATACCCACTTTTTGGGCGTTCTCTAAAAAGTTATCAGAGGGTTTGCGCCCGCTGATCATCTCATATGTTAAAAATACAACATGGCCACCGTCCAGGGCAGGAATCGGCAGGAAGTTCATAAAGGCCAGCACCATGGAAAGCATAGCCACAATAGACCAGAACTTATACCAGTTAAATGTATCCCCGAAAACCTGGGCTATTCCTATGGGGCCGCTAAGGGACTTGGAAGCCGAAACCTCACCACGGAATATTTTACCAAACCCTTTCAGGTTGGCAGTGATGACACCAAATGCCTGCTCAGTTCCCATCGGGATAGACTCACCTAGAGAATAATCGCGGGTGGCATACTGCAGCAATGGCACAGAATGAAACCCGATGGTACCGTCCTCGCTGACCTCTGTTTTCAGCTTGATAAGCTTCTGATTACGCTTCACCGTCATCGTTACTGCTTTGCCCTTGTTCTCCTGCATGGCCTGCTGGAATTCGTGGAAGAACTGGACATCTTCACCGTTCACTTTCGTGATGATGTCGCCTTCCTGTAATCCTGCTTTAGCAGCAGCACTGCCGGAAACAACATCGCCTACCTTGAACGGCGTGCGCGCCTGCACGAAGAACATGCGCTCTTCTTTATCTGCCAGGCGGTCCATCATGTCTACCGGCACTTTTATATCTACCAGCTGGCCGTTGCGCTCCACGGTGTAATAAGAGTTGGTGCCGAGCAGGGCATCCATTGAGTATACATCGTTGAATTTCTCAAGCTCTTTGCCATTAACGGCCACCACTTTGTCGCCTGTCTGAAAGCCGATGTCCTTGCCAATCTCATTTGCTACAACGCCATACCGTGCCTCAGAAGCGGGAAGGTAGCTTTCGCCGTAGTTATAGGTAAGGGCAATGTATATAACGATACCCGTGATAACGTTCACAATAATACCGCCCATCATCACAATCAGTCGCTGCCAGGCTGGCTTGGCTCTGAACTCCCACGGCTTCGGCTCTTCTTTCAGGGCTTCTGTGTCCATGGATTCATCTACCATACCCGATATCTTCACAAAGCCTCCCAAGGGAATCAGGCCCAGCATATACTCTGTCTCGCCAAACTTTTTGCCGAAAATTTTCGGAGGAAAGCCAATAGCATACTTTTCTACCCGCATTCCAAACCACTTGGCAGCCAGCATGTGTCCTAACTCATGTAGCCCTACCAGTATCGTCAGGCCCAGTATGAGCTGGCCTACCATTACAATTACATCCATCTAAAAAGAAAAATAAATACTTTTTTGGTTTGGCCTATGCCGCTATAGCAACAGGCCGGAAATAAAACTTGTTTATGAATTTTTACTTTATGAGCTCGGCAGAAATTATTCTTGCCTCATTATCTGTCTTAACATAGTCCTCATAAGAAGGATTCGCAATATACGCAACTTTTGCCAGACAGCTTTCGATGACATCTGACATTTGCAGGAACCCTACCTTATCGCGCAGAAAAGCACTGACAGCCACCTCGTTAGCTGCATTAAGGATACAGGGCATATTACCCCCTTTCTCCATCGCATCAAAGGCCAGTTGCAGGTTACGGAATGTCTTCAGGTCCGGCTGCTCAAAGGTTAGTTGCGGATAATCCATGAAGCTAAATCTCGGAAAATCTGACTTCAGGCGCTGCGGATAGCCCAGTGCATACTGTATCGGCAGTTTCATATCGGGCAGGCCAAGTTGCGCTTTAATAGAACCATCCTCAAACTGCACCAGCGAGTGGACAATGGACTGCGGATGCACCACCACTTCTATCTGCTCGTTGCGCAGGTCAAATAGCCACTTTGCCTCAATCACCTCCAGCCCTTTGTTCATCAGCGAAGCAGAGTCGATGGTGATTTTAGCCCCCATCTCCCAGTTAGGGTGCTTCAGCGCCTGTGCCTTCGTTACCTGCTCCAGTTCTTCCGTACTGCGTCCTCTAAACGGTCCGCCTGAGGCAGTCAGTATGATCTTCTCAATCGGGTTGTGGAATTCTCCTGCCAGGCACTGAAAAATAGCGCTGTGCTCTGAATCTACCGGGTAAATGTTTACCCCATACTCCTTCGCCAAGCCTGTTACCAGTTGCCCTGCCACTACCAGCGTCTCTTTGTTAGCCAAGGCAATTTGCTTGCCAGCTTTTATGGCCCTGATGGTCGGCTGTAAACCAGCGTAACCAACCATCGCCGTCAGCACCATGTCCACGGTACCCATTTCCACTACCGAACACAAGGCATTGGTTCCGGCATACACCTTTATGTCCTCGTGCTGTAGGGCGTCCCTCACCTGGTTGTAGAGGTCTTCCCGGGCAATAACAATTGCATTAGGTTTAAATTCTAATGCCTGCTGCACCAGCAGGTCTGCATTGCTGTGCGCGGTCAGCACTTCCAGCTCAAAGCTTTCAGGGTTGGCTTTTATCACATCCAGCGCCTGCGTGCCAATGGAACCGGTGGAGCCTAGTATGGCGATTCTCTTCATTCAATTACGAATTACGAATTACGAATTACGAATTAGATTTCCCGTCCAGCTTCGCTTTACCCGTAATGATGATACTGTTTAGTATTTTAATAATCTCTTCACAATCTGCATATATACTCGGGAAATACGTTCCTGCGATGTAGCCCGTATCATGCAACAATCTAATCTAAGCCAATAGCTACTTTCTCTCGCTTCTTTTCTGGCTATGCTCATTTTATGTATAAAATCAATGGCAGACTGCCCCGCTACAGCTTCCTCTATATTCGCTCCGATAGAGGTACCACTCCTCAGCACCTGCTTTGCCAGCACATACTCCTGCTATTCCTTTTTTTAAATACTCATAAAGCTTCACAACACGAATAGCAAAGGCATAAGACTAATCTACTATTACATTTTCTATCATTTGTGATTCCTAATCAGGAATTCGTAATTGCCAGCAGACCATCCGCCAGTTGGCGGTCGTTGCTGAGTCTGGGAACCTTATTTTGTCCGCCCAGTTTGCCCTGCGACTTCATGTACTCACGGAAAGTGCCCGGCGGCAGCGGCGTAATTTTAAGATGCTTCAGAATGTTGCCTTTAATCAGATCGTAATAGTAAGAGTTCAGCTTTTGCAGTTGCTCATCCAGTTCTTCTGCGAAAGCATCCATATTATGTGGTGCGCGGGCAAACTCTACCAGCCACTCGTGATACGACTGTCCGTGGCTCTGGCTTACATAAGGAGCCACTGTGAATTCAATAAGCTCCACATTACTGAACTTCGCCATCGTAAGCTTCATCGCCTTCTCCACCTCCTCGCCTATTACGTGCTCGCCAAAAGCAGAGATAAAATGCTTAATGCGGCCGCTTACAATCAACTTATAAGGCTTTACAGAGGTGAATTTCACTGTATCGCCTATAGAATAGCCCCACAGGCCGGCATTGCTGCTGATAACAAGGGCATAGTTTACTCCAACTTCTACCTCCCCGATTGTGAGGCGGGTCGGGTTCTCTTTGAAGTATTCCTCCGTTGGGATAAACTCATAGAAGATACCAGAATCCAGCAAGAGCAGGAGGCCGCTGTCGCCCTGCTTATCCTGGTAAGCGAAGAAGCCCTCTGAGGCCGGAAAAAGCTCTATAGAATCTACCTGCTTGCCCACAGACTCAAACAGCTTTTTGCGATAAGGCTCAAAATTTACGCCTCCGTAAACGAAAAGCTGGAAGTTCGGAAAGATGTCTTTGATTTGCTTCCCAGTCTGGCGCATCAGCTTATCGAAGTACATCTGCACCCACGGCGGAATACCCGAGATGAGCGTCATGTTCTGATCAATGGTCTCCTCGATTATCTGGTCCAGCTTTGTTTCCCAGTCTTCAATGCAATTGGTGTCGTAGCTTGGCAGTTGGTTGGTGCGCAGGTAGCCCGGCACATGGTGGTTGGCTATTCCTGATAATCGGCCAGTGTGTATGCCTCCCACTTCTTCCAATATGGGGCTGCCTGAGAGAAAAATCAGTTTGCCATCCAGGAACTGCGATTGGCCTGTTTCATATACATAAGCCAACAGCGCGTCGCGGGCACCATTTATGTGGTTCGATATAGAATCCTGGGAAATGGGAATATACTTGGTGCCCGAGGTGGTGCCAGAGGTTTTAGCCAGGTACAGCGGCTTTCCAGGCCAGAGCACATCCTTCTCCCCTTGCTTTACCTGCGCTATATAGTCCTTCAGGCCCTCATAATCACGCACAGGCACCGCTTTCACAAAATCAGCATGCGACTTTATGCTGGCGAAACCATGATCTCGGCCAAAGCGGGTGGGCTGCGCCTTTTTCAGGATATGCTTGAAAATTGTCTGCTGTGCCTCCACTGGGTTATCAATCCAGTTTTGGTGCTTCCTGTGCATATAAGCAGCCAGCGGCTTGCTCAATAATGCTTTTACACCCATACAATTCCTTTTGATGTGTGGTAAAGATAAATAGTTAAAGCGGCATTGCCATACCCCGGCAGGAAGTTAGAAAGATTAAGTAAAGAGGCACGCAAAACACAACATTGCAAAAAGGCGCTGTTAGTTGAAAGGCCGGGCCGCCACCTGTTAAAAGCAACAGTCCCATTAGCCGCAGCACTGCCTTATTTGTCAGTTTGCTCCACTTTCCATAGGTTTCTTTCTAAAAGAGCAAAACCTCATGCTCTGGTTTAAGTTTATAGGAAGAACCTGTTTCTGTTTCTATCCTTATCGGGGAACGACGCCGAACCAGGCTATAGAACCACTTAAACCATAAAACAAAAAGACAATGAAAAAACACAGAGCAGAAGCAAGATGGAACAAAGGCCTGAAAGAAGGGAATGGCGAAGTAAAATCAGGGAATGGCGCCGTGCAAGCGAAGTACACCTATGCCTCCCGCTTCGGGGACAGCACCAGCGGTACCTCGCCAGAAGAACTGATAGGCGCCGCGCATGCGGGTTGTTTTTCCATGTTTCTGAGTGCCCTGATGGAAGGCGAGAAGCTGTCGCCGGAGTATGTGGAAACAAAAGCAACCGTATACCTGGGCGAAAAAGACGGTGGCCCACTGATCCAGAAAATAGAACTGACAACCGAGGCGAAAGCAGGAGGCCTGGACAATGACAAGTTCCAGGAACTGGTGCAGAAAGCGAAAGCTGGCTGCCCTGTATCAAAAGCGCTGGCGGCTGTTCCGGAGATCACAGTGCAGGCAACACTTAAAGAATAAAGTATTATATTGCGTGTAGGCGATACTGAAGCCGCTTATGTTTCACCTTAACCCCTTTCTATGGCAGCATCTGGCAGTAGTGCTCGGTCTTCCCTTATTGTACAGCTTAGCCCGACACGCAGTGCTAAGCTATCTTTTACGGTACAGCTTGTCCTTGCACTCTTCTGGATAGCCTGGGCGTCTGTGTTGCTTTTGTCTCAAAACCCAACCAACGACCAGAACTACTTTTACTATGCCTTCTTTGGGCTGGCGATTGTTTTCCTGGGATATGTGGTGCTGCAGAACACGTCTGTATTTGGTGTGCAGTCTTATATTGAGGTAACGCGGCAGTATATCGTTCAGAAGTTCGGGGTGTTCAGGACAAAGCACATTATTCCGATTCCAGAGATCAGCGCGGTGCATATTTCGCCGCTCGCGCTTCGCATCACACTGAAAGATGACTCTAAAGTATACTTAGATCTGAAGCAGGTGCGCAAGAAAAAAGACCTAGAGAAGATAAAAACCAAGATTCGGGATTTAGGGATAGAGCACAACTTTTCGTTAACAGAAACGGCCAACTACACCACATAACCTGCACAAAAAGAACATAAAAAAGGCCGGGGCTACACATCTGTGTAGCCCCGGCCTTTTTTATGTTGCTTAAGTTTCTTATTTGTTAGCCTGCTTTGGATTTAAACTTCTTCTGAAGCTCCTGTATGCTTACTTTAAACTTCTTGTCTGTATCTATAAGGTCCGACACGGTTTGCACCGAGTGAATAACCGTACTGTGGTCGCGGCCACCGAAGTGATAGCCAATGGACTTCAGGGAATGGCTGGTAAATTCTTTTGCGAAGTACATAGCCACCTGTCGCGCCGTCACAATCTCTTTCTTGCGGGTTTTGGCTTTCAGCGAGTCCAGGCTTACCTGGAAGTATTCAGCCACTGTTTTTTGGATGAAGTCGAGGTTTACCTCGGTCTCTACATCCTCTATAATATGCTTCAGGGCCTGCTTGGCAAGCTCCAGGTCAATCTCTTTGCGGTTGAGGGAAGATTGTGCGATAAGTGAAATCAGCACGCCTTCCAACTCACGCACGTTCGTGTCCACGCTGTAAGCCAAGTATTCTACCACGTTATCCGGAATATCAATGCCATCGCTCTGCATCTTCTTCTGGATAATGGCCATACGTGTCTCGAAGTCAGGGCTCTGCAGGTCGGCTGTCAGGCCCCACTTAAAGCGGGATAACAGGCGCTCTTCCAGGCCTTTCAGGTCGCGTGGCGGACAGTCTGAAGTCATCACAATCTGTTTGCCGGACTGGTGTAGGTGGTTGAAGATGTGGAAGAACATCTCCTGTGTTTTGTCTTTCCCGCTCAAAAACTGCACATCGTCTATTATCAGGATATCTACCAGCAGGTAAAAGTTAGCGAAGTCCTGCACATTGTTCGTTCTTACCGACTCGATGAACTGGTTCACGAACTTCTCAGACGACACATACAGCACAAACTTATTCGGATCGCTGTTTTTGATGTGGTTCCCAATGGCCTGCACCAGGTGCGTTTTTCCGAGTCCTACCCCACCGTATACCATCAGCGGGTTAAAAGAAGTGGTGCCCGGTTTGTTAGCCACGGCAAAACCAGCCGAACGGGCCAGGCGGTTACAGTCTCCCTCTATGTAATTCTCGAAGTTATAAGCTGAGTTCAGCTGCGAGTTCAGGAAGTTCCGGTCTATGGTCTTAGACTCGAAAGGGCTTTTGATAAAGTTTTGCTCCGGCCTGTAAGAGTTAACAACAGCCTGTGGTATTTTCTTTGTGGGGATATTAACAGTCTGTGGCTTATTTGCTTCGTTGCCACGGTCTATGATAATGGAATACTCCAGGCGGCCTTCGCTGCCCAGTTCCTGATAGATGACCTTCTTTAAAAGCTGCACATAATGCTCCTCCAGCCATTCATAAAAGAATTGGCTAGGCACTTGTATCGTCAGTACACTCTCCCGCAGCGATATAGGCTTAATCGGCTCAAACCAGGTTTTAAAACTCTGTTCGCCAATATTTTCCTTTATCACCTGCAGGCAGTTACTCCATACAGTCGAACAGTCTTTGATCATCCAGTTTTCCAAAACACATAAGTTTCGTTTGAGTGAAACAAACCTCTCCTTAGAGGCAGGGGGGTTACAAATTTGATTAAATATCTGTAAACAAAAAATTATTTTTTTACGAAGTTGTTACAGGTGTGTTAACCGGCAAAGCCGCCGTTCTCACATCCACTTTCTTCTTCGATTTTCGGTTAAAAGAGAAATCAACACGGCCTAAGAACAATCCGGACCAGCCTACCTGATTCACCAGCGTCTCATGGCCGCTCTCATGTCGCACTACATCAGGTTGTTCAAGGAAAGTATGCGTATGCGCACCTAAGATCAGGTCGATACCTTCCACTTGCTTCGCGAGCTTAAGGTCGTCAATTTTTTCTTCTCTGTAACTATACCCTAAGTGTGAAAGGCAAATAATTAAGTTACACTTTTGTGTCCCGCGCAACTCCTGCACCATCTCGCGCGCCACAGCCACCGGGTCCTGGTAAACAGTTTCACCGAAATTATTCTTGCCTACCAGGCCTTCCAACTCAATTCCAAGTCCGAATACCCCCGCGCGCACTCCCTGTTTTTCAAAAACTTTATAGGGCTGAAAGCGGCCCTTCAAAATAGTGTCTGAAAAATCATAATTGGCGGTGATAAACGGAAAGGTGGCATTCGGCAGCTGGCGCTCCAGCCCTTTCAGGCCATTATCAAAATCGTGGTTGCCGAGGGTGGCGGCATCATACTTCATTTCGCTCATTAGCTTAAATTCCAGCTCTCCGTTAAAGAAGTTGAAGTAAGGCGTGCCCTGCCAGATATCACCAGAATCGAGGAGCAGCACGTTCGGCTCTTCCTTTCGGATCTTTTCAACCAAAGTAGCACGACGTGCCATGCCACCCATACCGCCGAACTTCCGGCCATCGTCCGGAAAAGGGTCGATGCGTGAGTGCTGGTCGTTGGTGTGCAGAATGGTGAGGTTGATGTTTTGCGCCGCCTCCGCAGAAAACGGAAATCCTAATAAAGTAACACCAGCCGCCCCAAGTGCTGTGTTTTTGAGAAAATCTCTTCTGTTAATCATGTCTTTGTACTTATGGGAGGATGGTTACACGCATGGTTGTGTCGGCCCCTATTGCCTGGCCCTTTGCTGTAAGCTGCCGGATTTGCTGCATAATAGCATCCCGCATCATAATACCTACTTTCTCCGACTTCAACGCTTTCTTGAACACCCCCAGGTTATCGCCACCACCTGCCAGGTAGTCGGAGGTAACAATTGTGTAGTTTTGGCTGAGGTTTAGTGGCTCGCCACCAATCTTAATATCAATTGCCTTGCCATTCTGAACAGTGTAGGTGGCATTTGCGATGGGCGCATAGCGCGCCTCGGCGGCCATATCGAAAAACTCCTTCACCGTATTTCCATCCAGCGTCAGCACCACCAGTTCGTTTTCAAAAGGCATCAGCTCGAAAATGGTCCCCACTTTAACAGCACCCATCGGAACAGGCACGCGCAAACCTCCGTTGGTGGTGGTAGCCATATCTATCCGGCCCTTGTAAAGGCTCCTGGCCTGCTCCAGCATCAGGTCTACCACAAAATTACCCAGCGGCGACTGATAGTCTGCTTTGCCTAAAGCTACCGGGGCATTACCGATAATTTCCTCCATCTTTGCTGTTACCTGCTCCCGGTAAGGTGCAATCTGTGCCTCAAGCTGCGGATCAGCGGTAATGGATTTATCTACAGGTACATCGGTCTCCTCCAGTGCGGGCGAGGCTACCCAGGTGCGCTGGCAGGAGGCAAGGCTCAGGATCAGCAGCAAAGCGCCAATGGTTTTTGAAAAATAGCGGGTCATGTATGCTTTCTGAAAATGTACTCAAAGTTATCAGCCTCTGCAACACTTACCAAACGCAGTAGGTTCGGCTTTACAGTTTAGTAACTGCCCATGTGGCTAATGTGCATGATTATGCAGGTACTTATGAATACCTGGCATTTTACTTCATTGCTGTATAGAACCAAGAAAGGCAGCATTAAATGCTGCCTTTCTTGGTTTATTTTAATTGACATGGATCAAAAGCCCCAGCGGGACGACCTGTAGTTAATTATTAATCCGATTAAGCTTTAGCTCCAGAGGAGCAGCCTATCTGCTTTACATCACAGGCCGCTCTTCTGGAGCTAATTTGCTTTTACAACTATCAGAGTATTAACAGGTCGTCCCGCTGAGACTTAAATTGAATTTAAGCTTGCGTAGCATCAGCTTTACTGGCCTGTGCTGTTTTTGCTTTTTCCTTTTTCTTCCATGTAATTCAGCGTTAGCGCTGTCAGTGCTTTTACGCCCAATTTCATACCGCTTTCATCAATGAAGAAGTCGGGAGTGTGGTGTGGTGCCGCCGTTGCAGGGTCTTTCCCTTTAGGCATACCACCCACAAACACGTATAATCCCGGAATTTTCTCCTGAAAGAAGGCAAAGTCCTCTGCGCCGGTTACGGCCTTGCTCAAGATCACGTTCTCACTCCCTGCCACCGATTGCAGCGTAGGCAGCATTCTTTGCGTCAGGGCAGGATCGTTGTAGGTAACCGGCGTTTGCGGAATAATGGTCACTTCGGCAACTGCTCCGGCACTTTCAGCAATTTTGGTAGCCGTTAGCTTTACCTTCTCATGTATCTTTTGCTGCATCTCGGTGTTCAGCGCCCGGATAGTACCTTCCAACTGCACCTCTTCCGGTATAATGTTGTTGCGCACCCCACCGTGAATCATGCCTACCGTCACCACAGCAGCTTCCTCAGGCAATTCTGTCTGGCGGCTGATGATGGTTTGCAGGCCATTGATGATTTGTGCCGACGTAACAATAGGATCAACACCGTTCCACGGATAAGCGCCGTGTACCTGCTTCCCCTTTACTTTGATCTTAAATACATCGGCACTGGCCATAGTGCCCCCCGGTTTGTACCTGATCTTACCCACCTCCGTCTGGGAGTTGATGTGCAGACCAAAAATAACTTCCGGCTTCGGCCCTTTCTCCAGCACGCCTTCTTTTACCATCAGGTTTGCTCCTCCCTCCTCACCTTCCGGCACACCCTCTTCGGCTGGCTGGAAGATAAACTTTACGGTTCCTTTCAAATCCTGCTTCATACTGGAAAGTATCTCGGCAGCACCTAACAGCATAGCGATATGAGTGTCGTGCCCACAGGCGTGCATCACCCCTACTTCCTGCCCGTTATAGATTCCTTTGGCCTTGGAGGCGAAGGGCACATCAGTGCGCTCTGTCACAGGCAAACCGTCAATATCTGCCCGCAGCGCCACGACTGGCCCGGGTTTGCCGCCTTTCAGAATGCCTACCACGCCTGTATGCGCCACACCTGTTTCTACTTCTATGCCAAATTTCTTCAGCTGCGCAGCAATTTTAGCAGCCGTTTCTTTTTCATGGTTTCCCAGTTCCGGGTGAGCATGAAAGTCACGGCGCCACTCAATCACCTTCGGCTCCACTTTATCAGCCATGCTGTTTGCTTTCGCTACCAGCTTGCTATCCTGTGCCATAGCGGGTGCAGCCATCAGCCCCAGCCCCACTGCTGCCAGCAGGGTACGCTTGCTCCAATTATTATTCCTGATCATTCTTTTTTGTTTGGGTGAAGGTTTGAAGATACTGATTTTTCTGTTTTATGATACAAGGCTTCGCCTGCCACTGTGCTAACCACCTCAGCAATCGGCAGGTTCAATGGGATAGCACAATTTCAGAAAATGTGACAGAAACAAGAGGTACAAGAGTATGGTGCTGAAGTAAAAGCTGAATCTACTGTTATTGCCTGGCGCCGGAATCTATCCGGTGCCAGACAACAATTTTTTAACTCTCTAACTCACAACCTCTCTAACTTTTTAAAGCTCCTGACTTTCTAACTAACGCCCTTTCCCGTACAAGCAAACATGCTTCGAAAATGGAAAGAACTCGTCCGGAAACTAAAGGAGGATATATTTACCCTGTACCTCGCTTCCAAAGACCCGCGCATACCCTTTGCGGCGAAGGTTGTGATGGTGATTACGGTGGCCTATGCCTTCAGCCCCATCGATTTGATTCCTGATTTCATTCCGCTGCTGGGCTACCTCGACGACCTGCTGATCCTACCGCTTGGCATCTGGCTATCCATCAGGTTAGTACCCCAACGCCTGCTGGACCATTACCGGCAGATAGCAAAGGAGCAGATGCACCAGCGGAAGCCTAACTATGTGATGGCAGCCGTTATCATAATAATCTGGCTGCTGATTGGCTACTGGATGTACCAGGCCTACATGGACCAAATCGATTAAGAACTTGGCCTTTTCTGTACTACAGACGCACATTTACTTCGTAAAGTAAAAAGTCTATCTTTACAACACACATGAACGAAAGCAACATGACCGACGAGCAGCAGCATGCACAGCGGCTTTTCCCCGAGTTTGAGCCTGTAACGGCTACGGACTGGGAGCAGAAAGCCCGGAAAGACCTGCGCGACACACCCCTTGAAAGCCTGACCTGGCACACCTACGAAGGAATTGATGTAAAGCCATACTATGCAGCAGAAGACATTGCCGGCTTGCCTTTTGTGCGGCAGAAGCCAGGAAACTTTCCATTCATGCGTGGCAATAAGACAGGTGATAACAGCTGGCTGAACATACAAAAAATAAAGGCGGAAGGTCATGGCCGTTCAGCAGTTGATAAAGCCGCCGATGCATTGCAGCGTGGGGCAGACGGCATTCACTTTGTGATACAGGAATCTGAAACATTCAGCATCGCCTACCTGGCGGAGCAAATTGAACTCAGCAGGCATAGTGTCAGCTATACCCTGCAGAAGCGGCCTGAGAGCTTTCTGAAAGGGCTATATGCTGCACTCAAGGAAAAACAGGTATCGCACCGCAACCTGCACGGCTTTGTGCACTTCGACCCAATGACGGGCAAAGGCTCACTGACGCATGACGAGAATCAAAGCATTATACAGGTGCTTGAGTTGACCAAAGACAGCAGCGATTTCTACGGCATTACCGTATCCGGCACCAACTTCAGCAGCATTGGTGCTTCCGTCACACAGGAAATAGCCTATACCATCAGTGCCGCAGTAGCTTATGTAGACAGGCTGACAAAAGCCGGGGAACAACTTTCATCTGTGCTGCGCAACATGCAGTTCAGTATGGCTTCGGGCACTAACTTTTTCTTTGAGGTTGTAAAGCTGCGAGCCCTTCGCCTGCTTTGGGCGGCCGTAGTGGAGGCTTACCAGGCAGAACCTGCTTTTGCAGGCAAACTGCGCATACACAGCAGCACCTCCAGCTGGTACCAGACTACTCTGGACCCTTACGTGAACATGCTGCGGGTGACTACAGAGGCTATGGCGTCGGTAATGGCCGGCTGTGACTCCCTGACAGTGGAGCCATTCGACAGTACCTTTGAGAAGCCCAGCGAATTTTCTGAGCGAATCGCCCGCAATGTGTCTATCATCCTGAAGGAGGAGGCTTATTTAGACAAGGCGATTGACCCTGCCGCTGGTTCTTACTACCTCGAGTCACTGACAAATGAACTGGTTAGCAATGCATGGGCCCTGTTCAGGAATGTAGAAGCGCAGGGAGGTTTTGAGGCTGCGTATGACAAAGGATTTATACTGGGCAGCATCACAGAAGTGAGCCGCAAGAAGTTTCGGAATATAGCCACGGGCCACGACGTGCTGGTGGGCACCAATAAATACCCGAACCCAAAGGAGAAGATTGATTTCGACCCGGAAGCCCTTATCCAGAGCGCCGACTTTGACACTACCCGTGCCGCTTACCCCACCGAGGTAATGCGAATGGCCACAGAGCTGCACCTGCGCAAACGCAAGCGGCGCCCGAAAGCGGTTGTGGCTGTTATCGGGCAGGCGGTGCAGCGCCACGTGAACGCTACTTTTGCACACGAGTTCTTCAGTTGTGCCGGCTTCGACACCACAGTAGAACAGTTCGACTCTGTAGAGAATGCCGCTGACAGGCTGACGCATGCCGCAGCCGAGGTGGTGGTGGTTTCCGCATCTGAGAAAGTTTTCGTGAACGAGTTCGGACCGAGGTTGCGCAACCACCATGCAAAGCCAACCATTATCCTGGCTGATGACCCGGAGCAAATGAAAGAGGAAATGATAGCCAACGGGTATGATGAGTTTATATTTGAGGGTTGCGATACGTCCACCATCATGGAACTGATTCATAATAAGCTTCATGAAGCAGAGGACGATGAAAATGCCTGACGCCGAAAAAAGCGAGGCCGTACAGGCAGTAAAGCAGGCACTTGAGGGTCAGGTGCAAGCCTGGAACACCGGTGACCTCGAAAAAGCCATGACATATTACTGGAACTCTCCTGACATGCTCTGGATAAGCAAAACAGGCGTTGAGAAAGGATACCAGGAAGTGCTGGACATGTTCCGGACTGATTTTGCTGATTCAAGCCAGATGGGTACCTATACCTACGAGCCGCACTATATAGAAGCACTGTCACCCGAAGCCGTATACTACGTTTTCCAGTGGAAAATTGAAAAAGACGGCACCCGTTTGATGGGCGGAGTTTCCTCCCAATTGTGGAAAAAGAAAAACGACCGCTGGATTGTTACCTCGGAGCATGCTAGTTGATTTCGTTATTTTTTATTCGTAAAAAATCATGAGAGAGGATGTAAGCCTATAGATGAGCTAAATCTTGTGTCTTATGTCTACTATCTAATGTCTAAATATGAAGCCAGACTTTTCTAAAATAGATATCAACAAGGTAGCCGCTGCAAATAAAGGCCCTAAGGCTGCGGCCGCGGCAAAACCCTGGAAAACACCCGAGCACATAAATGTAAAGAGCTTTTATACGGCAGAGGATGCACAGGCTTTTGAGCATACTGGCTTCGCCGCTGGTTTGCCACCCTACCTGCGTGGCCCTTACAGCACCATGTATGTGCAAAGGCCTTGGACCATCCGCCAATATGCCGGCTTCTCTACTGCAGAGGAATCCAATGCCTTCTATCGCCGCAACCTGGCAGGTGGCCAGAAAGGCTTGTCGGTTGCTTTTGACCTGGCCACACACCGCGGCTACGATTCCGACCACCCACGTGTGGAAGGTGACGTTGGCAAAGCCGGTGTAGCCATCGACTCGGTGGAGGATATGAAAATTCTCTTCGACCAGATTCCGCTGGATAAGATGTCGGTGTCGATGACCATGAACGGAGCTGTGCTCCCAATTATGGCCTTTTACATTGTAGCAGCTGAAGAGCAGGGTGTAAAGCCGGAGCAGTTGAGCGGCACCATTCAGAATGATATCCTGAAGGAGTTCATGGTGCGCAATACCTACATATATCCGCCGGAGCCAAGCATGAAAATCATTGCCGATATTTTCGAGTTTTCGTCCAGGAACATGCCGCGCTTCAACTCTATCTCTATCTCAGGCTACCACATGCAGGAAGCCGGGGCCACCGCCGATATTGAATTGGCCTATACCCTGGCTGATGGTTTGGAATATGTACGTACGGGCCTGAAAGCAGGAATGGATATTGATGATTTTGCGCCGCGACTTTCTTTCTTCTGGGCAATCGGCATGAACCACTTTATGGAGATTGCCAAGATGCGCGCTGCCCGTATGCTTTGGGCCAAAATCATAAAGCAGTTCAACCCAAAGAACCCGAAATCGCTGGTGCTGCGCACTCACTGCCAGACCTCCGGCTGGAGTCTCACAGAGCAAGACCCGTTCAACAACGTAACCCGCACCTGTGTGGAAGCCCTGGCCGCTGCCTTAGGTGGCACCCAGAGCCTGCACACAAATGCACTGGACGAGGCCATCGCTTTGCCAACCGACTTCTCAGCCCGCATTGCCCGTAACACGCAAATTTATCTGCAGCAGGAAACCAACATCACCAAAGTAGTAGACCCTTGGGGTGGCTCGTATTACGTGGAGGCCCTGACACACGAACTGGCACACAAGGCGTGGGCACTTATACAGGAGGTGGAGGAATTAGGCGGTATGGCAAAAGCCATTGAAACTGGCTTGCCGAAGATGCGCATCGAAGAAGCCGCTGCCCGCAAACAGGCGCGTATTGATGCAGGTAAGGATGTGATTGTAGGAGTGAACAAGTACAGGCCGGACCAAATTCAGGAAATTGATATTCTGGACATCGATAATACGGCCGTACGGGAATCCCAACTGCGCCGCCTGGCAGACGTGAGAGCTTCTCGTGATGAAGGCAGCGTGCTGAATGCATTGCAGGCCTTGACAGATGCTGCAGGTTCCGGTGTGGGCAACCTGCTGGAACTAGCCGTGGAGGCCGCCCGCCGCCGCGCCACCTTGGGCGAAATCTCAGATGCCCTTGAAAAAGTATATGGCAGACATAAAGCAACCATCAGAGCAATATCAGGCGTGTATTCCGCAGAATTATCCGATGACGAAAACTTCGAACAAGCCAAGGCCTTAGCCGACAAGTTCGAGGAACTGGAGGGCCGTCGCCCCCGCATTATGGTCGCCAAAATGGGCCAGGACGGCCACGACCGCGGCTCCAAAGTTATTGCCACCTCCTTTGCCGATCTCGGCTTCGACGTGGACATAGGACCGCTGTTCCAGACGCCAGCCGAAGTAGCCATGCAAGCCGCTGAAAACGACGTGCACGTAGTGGGTGTCTCCTCGCTGGCAGCCGGCCACAAAACGCTGGTGCCCCAACTCATAGAAGAACTCCGCAAACTGGACCGCGAAGATATCATGGTCATCGTAGGCGGCGTAATCCCAGCCCAGGATTATGACTTCCTATTCAAGGCGGGTGCAGCAGGCGTGTTCGGCCCCGGCACAATTATCTCAGTAGCCGCACAGAATATATTGGAGAAGTTGATAAAGCAGGTGGAGGGGTAGATTTCTTCATTTATGAATCAAAAGAAAGAGCAGTCAGTTGAAATAAACATATTGGCAGCTCTTTCTTTTCCCTGGTGCGGGACTAAGTCCCATGTCTTGTGATAAAAGCGAGTCTGTGACTCGCGAGAATAAACCTGACCTATGCGAGTCACAGACTCGCTTCTATTATGAGACACGGAAGTAACTTCCGCGCCAGAGTTTTCCTTATTGAAGACTTGTGGAAACAATATGTATCGTTTGCTCGTGCAATTCTTCATGAGCAACAAGTATAAGGCCAGAGCCCCAGATGAGTTTTACTTTATTACCATATCTGTTGTGCAATGGGCAGATGTCTTTACAAGGCGGGAGTATAGTGAAATCGTATGCGATAGTTTAGCTTATTGTCAGCAAGAGAAAAACCTGACGCTTTACGCCTGGTGCATCATGACTAATCACATGCACCTCATTTGCTCCTCTCCTACGTTGCCGGATATCATCAGAGACTTTAAGAAATATACTTCAAAAAAGCTTATCAAGTCAATTCAAACTAATCTACAGGAAAGCAGAAAAGGCTGGTTACTCTGGTTGTTCAAATATGCAGGAGAGGCTAGCGCAAAAAACGAGGACTATAAGTTCTGGCAAACAGGCTATCACCCAGTTCTACTCCACAACAACATGCTAATGGAACAGAAGCTAAATTACCTGCACAATAATCCTGTAACTGCGGGCTTTGTGGAAGAACCAGAACATTGGCATTATAGCAGTGCAAAAGACTATTCAGGCAATGTTGGCAGACTCTCCATAACATTCATAGAATAAACTTACCCCACTTGCTGGCGCCGAAGTCACTTCCGTGCCTCTAGATAAAGGCGAGTCTGTGACTCGTATAAGTCAGATTCTTTCACGCGAGTCACAGACTCGCCTTTCATTTACAAGTCACAGGACAGAGTCCTGCGCCAGAAATGTATAACATCAAATGAAACTAAAACAAATCCTCATTGCTCTTTCCGTCCTCCTCGTCCTCTGGTTTATCTATGACTCCTTTTCGCAACCGGGTCCGCAGGATCTAGCGGGTGATTTCAAAGAAGTGGCGATGTACCGGAACGAAAACAACACCGGTCCCATCGCCAGGGTATATGCCGTAACAGTCACAGATACGCTGTGGGAGGAGATGCAGGCATATGGCGACTACATGCCACATACCAAGTATGGCAGCACCAAAGTTTACTTTTTTCTGAAGGACAAGCCGGCGCCAAAAGAGGTTTTTCCCGGAGAGCCAAACTTTGCACAGGAGTTTCAGCAAAACAATGTGGCAGTATATGAGAAGGATGCTATGAGCCAAGTATCGTTCAGGAAGCACCCGTTCCGGCAGTAGCATCCACAAATTTTAACCCGGGCAAGCACCTCTTCACCGATAAAACCTAACAAGGTGCAAAACGTTTGAAAGATACTGTCTTGCCGGGAGGTAAAAGTATCCAGCTTTGGCCTCTTAAAAGAAGGATGGCGAGAACAGATAGTTGTTTAAGAGTTTAGAACCTTTTAATAGCAAGACGATGAATAGAAATAAAGCCTCCATCTTAGCAGCACTGTTCCTGAGCAGTAGTTTTCTCCTGGCCTCCTGCGGTGGTGAACCTGAAGGTGAGCATTTGCCACCTGAGGCAACACAGGGAGATTACCTGGGGCATGACGACCTGGATACCACTGACACCGCCAATGACACCACTCTTACGGACTCAACACAGCTTGTTCAATAAACTAAAAGGATTGCATCGCCTTGATTTACAAGCCGTAGCCTAAAAGCTACTTTTCCAGAGGCAGGACATCATAGCATAAAACACTTTTTATAAAGCAGGCTTCCTGTTTGTACCGTTATTCAAAAGCTTATTTAAAAAAATTGCACCGTTTGATGCCTGCTATTGAGTATAACTACCGACTCTTCTCATAAAAATCAGTACTAGTACGCTTACCGTTGCTATTCTTAAAAACGTACAATAGCATCATAAGTAACCTTTAAGCTAGAAAACAATGAAAAAAATATGGATATCAATGGCGGCAACTGTGTTTATGGGCACATCCGTCATGTTAACTTCATGTGGGGGAAACAACGGAGACATGCCTCCTGAAACAACACAGGGAGAAACGCAGGAAACAGGTGTGGAAGATCCAGTAAGTCCAATGGGAACAACAACGGGTGACACAGTTGGAACAGAGGCTGGTACGACCGCAGGAACAACTACTACCGGTACAACTGCTGGAACCACTACAACTGGCACAACTACCGGAACCACTGCAGGAGGAACCACTGGAACAACAGGTGGGGCAACTACTGGAACGACAACACAATAATAGAAGTCTTTTTAAAATAGCTATTCATGAAAAAGGGCAGGCATTCGCTTGCCTTTTTTCATGCAAATTACCCCTCCTCTATAACCTGACTAGCGACAAGATGCCCCCTCTCACTTTTGCTGATTTTCCAATACAAACCATACCCTGCAAGAAAAGCGGATGATACAGCACTACGGTGCTCAAGTTGTTCGGACTTTCTTTGCTTCCGGCAATTAGTTGTCTCTCATCCGGCTTCTTCCGTAAGAAAATAGTGCCAACTATGAGAGACAAAATGAAGCAAAGAATACATCGCAGCACCACCTTTAAAACACTTCTTTTCCTTTTTTCCTTTATTTATCTGACGCTGCCACTGCAGGCGCAGGAGTTGTATAAGCCATCAGAACAACTGGGCGAACTGTTTGAGCAGGTACAACTACAAAGTGTATTCCCTGACTCCAAGACCTTTCCAGATGCTACTCCACTTGTTCCACCAGAGAAGATTTTACAGGCATACCGGGAGCAGAAAGACCAGGCAGGTTTTGATTTAAAGGCTTTTGTGCTGAAGAACTTTGAAATGCCACCACTGCCTGCCACTGACTTCAGGTCTGATACCAGCCTTACGGTTATTCAGCATATAGAGCAGCTGTGGCCCATACTTACGCGGCAGCCGGGTGCAGACGCAGGTTCTCTTATTCCGCTTCCCAATGCCTACGTGGTGCCGGGTGGCCGCTTCCGTGAAATTTATTACTGGGACAGCTTCTTCACCATGCTTGGTCTGCAGGCCAGCGGGGAAACGCAGCTTATCCAGAACATGGTAGACAATTTCACGCACCTCATCAACACAACAGGCCATATTCCGAACGGCAACCGCACCTATTACCTGAGGCGCTCACAGCCGCCTTTCTATGCGTTGATGCTGCGTGTGCTGGCACAGCAAAAAGGAAAAGAAGTACTTACAACCTATGCGCCTGCCCTAAAAAAGGAATATGATTTCTGGATGGAAGGAGCCAGCACATTGAGCGCAGCCAACCCTGCGCACCGCCGGGTGGTGCGCCTGCCAGACGGCAGCATCCTGAACCGCTACTGGGACGACAACCCTAAGCCAAGGCCGGAGTCGTACCTCGAAGACGTAAAGCTGGCACAGGAGTCCGGCAGAAATCCTGAAGAGCTGTACCGCCACATCAGGGCAGCGGCAGAATCAGGCTGGGACTTCAGCAGCCGCTGGTTTTCTGACGCCAGCAACCTGGAGAGCATCCATACTACCGATATTATACCTGTTGACCTAAACGCACTGCTCTTCCATACTGAAATGACGCTGGCACAGATGGCGGAGCTGCAGGGAAACAAAGCTGAGGCAAAGCAGTACGAGCAGAAAGCCAAAGACCGGCGGAAGGCACTGCTGAAGTATACCTGGAACGAGGACGATGACTTTTTCTACGACTATGACTTTATAAAAGGCGCTACCACCAATATTCCCTCTCTGGCGGCAGTTTTCCCCCTATACTTCTGCATGGCCAAAAAGAAGCAGGCGGCAGCAGTTGCTCAGAAAATTGAGGCTGATTTCCTGAAGCCAGGGGGTGTAGTGACTACGTTGAACCGCACTGGGCAACAGTGGGATGCTCCAAACGGCTGGGCACCGCTGCAATGGATGACCATTCAAGCGCTCCGCAACTACAAACACAACAGGCTCGCAGACAACGTTGCCCGCAACTGGACAGCACGTAACATAGAGGTATACCATCAGACTGGCAAGCTGGTAGAAAAATACGGTTGTGGTCTAGAATGTGTGATGGTTTCGGTAATAGAAAATTAGCTTCATTGCATTGTCATGATTCTGCTCTTTTTTCGAGAAGCAGGCTGTTTTTCTGACTATCCTCCTGTTCCTGGTCCTCAGGCAGAGGTTCACCCCCTCAA